>JAKQBV010000189.1 GCA_029573925.1 bacterium | reverse complement strand
GGCTCTCGCTGAAAAAAACGTAGAGATCAGCCTCGTCGCCTCTCTGGATTGAGCGGCGTATTTTAACAATATCCTAAAGCGAAAACTGTTATCATCATTTGCGGTTTGACGTTGATATCGTAAAGCAACGCAAGCAATCGGTTATTCAGCGGGGAAGGGGGGCGGGGCGGAGGGGCCTGAGACGACTTTGATCTCGCGCCATTTGTCGCTTCTGTATCTGAGATATATAGCCACGCTGAACACCATGAAAACGGCGACGAGGGCTATCCATGCGGATTCAACGCTTGTGTTCATGACGTGAAGCATTATGTAGAGGGTCGGCACGAGTATCCAGTGCGTGGCGACGGAGGTGAGCATGGCGAAGAATGTGTCGCCTGCGCCGCGAAGCGCGCCCATGAGCACTAGAACTGCGGCCTCGATGGAGACGTAAACGGCGGCCAATCGGATCATAAACGCGGCGGTCGGGGCGGCGGCTTCGAATACGGGGTCCTCCGCGACGGGCCGGAACACATTGACAAGCGTATCGGGAAATCCGGCGAACAACACGAGCATAGCCGCCGAGTAAACGCATCCGATTTTGATGCCTGACATGGCGGCGCGGTGGGCGATGTCGGGTTTGCCCGCGCCCATGTATCTTCCGACTAGGCTGGTGACGCCTATCTCCATTCCGACAAGCGGAACGAACGCCACCAAGTCCCAGTTGAAAAGGACGGTGGCGGCGGTGGCGGCGACGGGGCCGCGAGAGTGGAACGCGAGTATCATCGCGTTGAACGCGGCCGTGTTCAGCAAAAATTCAAATCCTGCGGGGGAGCCGAATCGCCATAGTTTCGCCATTGCCTCGGAGTCGAAAAAGAAGGAGCGCCCGACGCCGAACTCCGCGCGGTTTTTGGCTCCGAAGTAAGCGAAGGCGAGGACGGCCACGCCGCACGCGCCGCCGAGGACTGTGCCGTACGCCGCCCCTCTTATCCCCAGCGCCGGAAAGCCTAGTTTGCCGAATATCAACACGTAGTTCGCGCAGACGTTGACGGCCATCGACACGATAGTGGAGGTCATCACGACTCGGGTTCTGCCGACGCCGGAGAAGAAACAACTCAAAGAGCTTCTAGCCAGTCCGACGATGGACGCGCTCACTAGGATATTGAAATACAGCGACTGGGAGGCGAGTTGCGCCGGGTCGATGCCCGACTTTGCGAACATCCACGGTCCGAGCGGCCGCAGAGCGAGCAGCAGCGGATATGCCGCGGCGCACACTATCATTGACTGCGTGATGACCACCGCGCACTTGTGTTTTGTCCCGGAGCCGAGGTACTGCGCCACGAGAGCGGTGGAATACCCGGTCAGGCCGATGAAGAACGTGAGCAGCATGAAGCTGGCGACGCCGCCGCCGAGAGCCGCGTTCATCTGCGCCGGCCCCAGTCGCGACAGGAAGAGACGGTCGATAAAAATCATCGCCGTGTCGCAGCCTGCGGAAACCACCATAGGCAGCGCGATGAACGAAAGTTCCGCGACGCCGCCGGGGACGACGCTCTTATGTTTCTTTTCGGAGAAGCCTTCCATGATCCAGAGCGGCGCGCCGCTCCCTTCCTGCAAACCCGGAATATGATAGGACTAATAAAATAATTTCACAAGAGCCAACGGCAATGCCGAATAATCCCGAATTCGTCGATTAAATTCGGGCAACCGGAACGATTGCGGAAAGGGAACCGCTGTTATGGCTGTTTGAGCACGGCTCCGAGGTGCGCCGATTGCACGATGTCGGCGTACCTGCCGAGGTATCCCGTCTTGATTTTTTTCGCGGGCGGTTTGAATTTCGCGGCGCGTTTTTTCAACTCTGCCGCTGGAACCTCGAGCGATATTTTTTTCGCCGGGATGTCGTATGATATTGTGTCGCCCTCTCTGACAAGGGCGATGGGGCCGCCGGAAGCGGCTTCCGGGGAGACATGGCCGAAGGCGGCGCCGCGGGTTCCGCCGCTGAAGCGCCCGTCGGTTATCAGCGAGACTTCCTCGCCAAGCCCCATGCCGACCACCGCGCTGGTGGGAGATAGCATCTCGCGCATTCCGGGTCCGCCTTTAGGGCCTTCGTATCTTATCACCACCACGTCGCCGGGCTTGATCTTCCCGCCGAGGATGGCGTCGTAGGCTGTTTCCTCGGAGTCGAACACGCGCGCGCGCCCTCTGCGTTTCATCATTGACGGGGCCACCGCGCTGCTTTTCACCACGCAGCCTTCAGGCGCGAGGTTTCCCCACAGAACGGTCAGCCCGCCGGTGGGCGTGTGCGGCTCGGTTATAGGCCTTATCACATTGCGGTCAAGGACTTTGGCGTTCTTTATGTTGGCGGAGAGTTTCTTTCCTGTCGCTGTGACGACGTCGAGTTGGAGCGCTCCGGCTTTTGCAAGCTCGTTCATGACGGCGTGGACGCCGCCGGCCTCGTGAAGCTCGAACAGATAGTGAGTTCCGCCGGGGCGGAGCCTGCACAAGTTGGGGACGCGCGCGCCGACCGCGTCGATGGTTTTCATCGTCACCTTAGCGCCCGCCTCCTGCGCCAGAGCCAGAACATGCAGCACGGTATTGGTCGAGCAGCCGAGAGCCATGTCTACCGCCAGAGCATTGGCGAAACTTTTTTCGTTGATAATGGCCGAAGGCCTGATATCGCGTTTAAGCAACTCCATGACGGCGATGCCGGAGCGTCTGGCTAGCCTGACGCGTTCGGCGCTGACCGCCGGGGCCGTCCCGTTGCCCGGCAGCGCCATCCCGAGGGCTTCAGTCAGGCACGCCATCGAGTTGGCGGTGAACATCCCCGCGCATGAGCCGCAGCCCGGACACGCCGCGTCTTCGAGCGCGTTCAACTCGCATTCATTCATCTTCCCCGTTTTCACCTGACCGACCGCCTCGAAGACGTCTATCAGGTCGAGGCTCCTGCCGCCCAGCTTGCCGGGCAGCATCGGCCCGCCGTTTACCACTATGCTCGGCAGGTCCATCCTGATGAGCGCCATCATCATTCCCGGCGTTATCTTGTCGCATGCGGTCACCGCCACCAGCGCGTCGAACGCGTGCGCCGTCGCCATCACTTCCACCGAGTCCGCAATCAGTTCCCGGCTCGCCAGTGAATATTTCATACCTATGTGGTTCATCGCGATTCCGTCGCAGACGCCGATGCAGCCGAACTCGATCGGAGTGCCGCCTGCCATCCTGATTCCCGATTTGACCGCTTCCGTCACCGTGTTCAGGTGTATGTGGCCGGGGATTATTTCGTTTGCGGAATTTATGACGCCAACCAGCGGGCGGCTTATTTCCTCGTCGGTAAGACCGAGCGCCTTGAACAACGAGCGGTGCGGAGCCTTCTCGATCCCTTTTTTCACAGAATCGCTTTTCATAGCTTCGTGTCTCCTCTCAAAACAAAGAACTTTTTGATGATAGGACAACGAAAAATAAAAGTCAAACAAGCGCCTCGCATGTTGAAATTTCTGTTTTGAGCTATAATATCCGCGAACAAAGACGCAAAGGAGGCGCGCGCTATGGTGCGGTCGCTGGCTCAGGTCGGAATCACTTGCTCGGACATAACGAAGTCGCTGGAATTCTATCACGATGTTCTCGGCCTGCCGTTGCTAGAGGCTATAGACGTGCCGTTCGACCAGAGGCGCGACATCTACGGCGTCGGCGAGGAAACCAAGGTGACGCTCTTTCTGTTGCGAACGGGCAACGGAGGTTTCGTCGAGCTTTTCAACTTCGACCCCCTCGTCGGCCCGCATCAAGACGTCGTATGGAACCGCGCCGGCATCACCCACCTCGCGCTCGACGTCAAGAACCTGCCCGCCGTCATGAAGAAGCTGCAGGAAAAAGGAATCAAGTTCGTGTGCCCCGTCAAATGCAACCTCGGAACCGATTTTATCTTCACGCGCGACCCCGACGGCAATCTGGTGGAGCTTATTGACATGAAGAAGCTATACTGGCCGGCTCGCATAGCGGGCGGCCTGATAGCAAAAATGAACACTAAAACAAAATACAAAGACCTTTACGAGCGCATAAAGAACAAGAAGCCGTTCCCGGTGTGACCCCGGATTTATTGTTGAATTTTCGAGAATGAACCCGAATCCTTCATTAGGATTCGGGAGCGATTGTTCAGAGCGGATGAAACGCGGAACGCAAGGCGCATTTTTGCAGCGAATAGAACTTAGGGTTCGTGAACAATATAAATGGGTGGCACGCACAAACTTGCTTTGTGCGTGAGTTCGCCGCTATGAAAATCGCCCCGGTTCGTCGGCTCTATCGACGAATCCGGAATGAAACGACCTGTTCGGCGATCTCAATGGCGCGAAGGCCGTCGTGTCCGGTCGCTCCCCAGATTTCACCGAAAACCGGATGAGGCTCGAACGTGCCGTTGACGCGGGATACGAAATCGTCGATTTGTCGTTTGAACATCACGCGGGCCGGGCCGTGCGGGACGCGTTCCGGCAGCCAGCGGCCCAAGACGAGAGAAGGAACGCCGTACTTCCAGACGCGCGCGTGAATGTTATAAAGGTGCGGGTAGCCGCGCAGATACCAACTCGGGTCGAATTTGTAGCGTATGCAACCCGCAGAGCCGTTAATCATGCCTTGGTCGATTTCGTCGCGGGCGCTCCAGCGGCTAAGACTGGTCTGAATGTGCGCGGCGGCCCCGGACTCGAACCGAAGCATGCAGGACGCGTGGTCCTCGAACGAGCGGGTCGGAACGACTTTATGCGCGGCTCCGCCCAGCACGTCGCAATCCTCGTCCATGAAGAAACGGAATAGGTCCACGTAATGGATGCCATGGTCGAAGAAAACGCCGCCGCCCGCGCGGGCGTCGTTTACGCGCCAAGCCCCCATGTCGGGCGAGTTCAGCAGCCTGAGGCGTCCGCCGACTTGTATTATCTCGCGCATTGGCGATTTAGTCATGTCGGGAGCCCATAGGTCGTATTCGGCTCTCAACTGGAAAATCCGGCCTATGTCGCCGTTTTTTATCATTGTCTTGACTCTTTCATAACCGGGGTCGAAGCGGAGAGAGAATCCGATGCGAAGGAGGACGTTGTTTTTCTCGCACTCCTCGATCATGCGTCGACATTCGGCGGAATTGACGGCCATCGGTTTTTCGCACAGCACGCTCATGCCGCGCCGGGCCGCGAGCGCCACCGGTTCCGCGTGCGCCCACGGGGGAGTGACGATGATCGCCGCGTCGGCATCGCTTTCTTTGATAGCTTTTTCGATATCGGTGAACACTTTGCGCGCGCCGAACTCTTTTGCCGCGCGCCGCGCTTGGTCTTCATTGATGTCGGCTACCGCTTCTAGCCGCGCGTTCGGATTCGCCTTTATCCAAGGAAAAAACGCGAGCCATGCCTGCCGCCCGCAGCCTAACACCAGAAACTTGACTGTTTTTTTCGGCATTTTTTAATGTCCTTTCGCGAGAAGCTTAAGCGCAACCGATTATATTATACGCGCGTTGAAAAAACAATAAATAGCGCGCTTGACTAATATCGGGTTTTGTATGGATGAAAACGTTAAAATGTGTACAATTTGTTGGATGATTGAAACGGACTGAGGCGGCGCGCGAGGAATGAGCGGGCGTCCCGCCGGGAACAAGGCGAGAGCTATATGAAAGGCCGGCTGATATTCGAAGACGGAACGGCGTTCGAGGCCGAGGCGTTCGGGTCTCACGGAGACCGCGCCGGAGTGGCCGTCGCGTTCGCGGGCGGGGCGGGTTTTCAGGAAGCCGCCACGACTCCGTCATACCTTGGAAGGATACTGGTGTTCGAGCGCCCGACGGTAGGCGCGTGCGGAGCTGACGAGGCATGGAACGAGTCGGACAGGGTGTGCGCCGAGGGCGTGGTGTGCCGGGAACTGTCGAAGTCGGTTTCGGACGGCGGAGGGCCGATGACGTTCGGGCGTTTCTGCGAGTCGAGGCAGTTGCTCGGTCTCGAAGGAGCGCCGACACGGGAGATCGCCGCTCACATCCGTTCGCGCGGCGAGCAGTGGGCGCTGCTGACCACCGAGGAGTCTTCGCTAAAATCGCATCTGGCCAGACTTGCCTTGCTGAAAACGCAGACGAGCGCAAGCCCCGACAAGTACCGGGTGAGCGGCGAGGCGCTTCTGGCGTCATGGAGGCCGGCAGGAGGCGGGGCGACGGCGGTGGTCCTTGATATAGGCGCGGGGGCCTCGTTCTATAGATTGCTGAAAAGTCACAACATATTCTGGCGGGCGTTCGGGCCTCGGATGACCGCCGAAGAGATACTGTCGATCCGCCCGGACGCGGCGCTGGTCTCGAACGGGGCGTATCCGGCGGACTCGTTGCCGGGGACGGTGGCCACGATAAAGTCGCTGCTGGGCCGGGTTCCGGTGGCGGGGATAGGGCTAGGCGCGGCGCTTGTCGCGTCCGCGCTAGGCGCTTCACCGTCCGTAATGAAGAGCGGCCACCACGGCGTGAACATCCCGGTGGCGAACGTTGCGACTGGCGCGTTGCGGATAACCGAACAGAACCACTCGGTGGCGCTCCGGACGGAAGACCTCCGGCGGCGCGGAGCCGAGACGCTTTATGTCAACACAATCGACGGCGCGGTCGAGGGCTTCATCCACAGACGGAAGATGGCCGCCGGCGCGTTCTTCGAGTTGGACGGTCTGGACGCGATTAGGGAACTGACGGGCGGGTTGCCGCTATGACGGCTAGAAAGAAAAAAATTGTTCTTGTGGGGGCCGTGTCGTCGTCGGCGAGCGCCGGAGCGGAGTTCGACCACGCGTGCGCCGAAGCGATGAAGGCTCTTCGAGAACTTGGTTTCGATGTCGCTCTCATCTGCGCAAATCCTACGGCGGTGTCGACGGACAACGACGCTCCCGGCCCGGTGTATTTCGAAGCGGCATCTCCGGAAAACTTGGCGGCGGCGCTCGAGCGCGAGAAGGCGGCGGCCCTGCTGCCAGTGTTCGGCGGCGGAGCGGCGGTGAATGCCGCGACCGCTCAGGCGACTCTCAAGGCGATGAAGAAACTGGGCGTCTCGCTTATGGGCGTGTCGGAAACATCCCGCGCAGCGTCCGCGGACAGGCGCAAGTTCCTTAAGCTTATGAAAACCGCCGGGGTGGAAGTCCCGCCGGGCGCGGTTGTTTCTTCCGTCGAAGAGGCGGAAGCCGCCGCGCTTGAAATCGGGTTTCCGGCGGCGCTGCGTCCGCTGATGTCCGATGGCGGCGCCGGCAATTCTACAGCTTACAATATGGAAGACCTCGAAGGGCAGGCGTCCGCCGCGCTCAAATCTAGCGCGGCGGGAACCATTCTCGTCGAGAAACTTCTTCGCGGATGGAAAGAAATCGAGATGGTTCTGTTGCGGGACGCCAAAGGCAATGCCGCGATGGTCGCGATGATAGAGAATATCGATCCGGCGGGGATACATTCGGGAGACAGCGCGGCGGTTATACCGGCGCAGACGCTGACTCTAAGCGCGACTCGCCGGTTGAAGAAGAGCGCGGAAGCGGTAGCGCGAGCGCTCGACGCTGTCGGCGTCGTCAACGTCAGGTTCGCTCTCGAACCGGTTTCGGGCGATATCAAACTCATCTACGCCGTGCCGCGTTACACGAGGTCGTCGGCTTTCGCCGCGCGCGCAACGGGGTATCCGGTCGCGCGGGTCGCGGCGAAACTCGTCTGCGGCCTGACTCTGGACGGAATAACCGAGCCGGAGTTCGGGAGCGGGAACGCGTTCCGCGAGCCTGAGCCGGACTATTGCGCCACCCGTCTGCCGAGATTCGATTTTGAAAAATTTCCCGGCGCGGACGACACTCTGGACACCGCCATGAAATCCACCGGCGGAGCGATGGGGACGGGGAGGACTTTCAAAGAGTCGCTCCTGAAAGCCATGCGCGCGCTCGAAACGAGCCGCCCCAAACCGCCGGACGCTTCTACCGAAGCGGGCATGGAAACCCTGCGGGGCCTGCTGTCCCGCCCGAACCCGGCGAGGCTGTTCCACATATTCGACGCGTTGGCCGCCGGGATGCGCGTGGAAGAAATCCGCAGCCTGACATTGATAGACGGATGGTTCGTCTCGCAGTTAGCCGAGATAGCGGAAATCTCGGCGCGGGCGGGAAAGTATAGAATCGAGACGGCGCCGGCCTCCCTGCTGAAGCAGGCGAAGCTGGCGGGGCTGGGCGACGAGGACATAGCTCGCCTGCTTGAAACGGAGGAGACGGAATTGCGGAGACTGAGAAAGAAACAAGGAACCACCGCCGGAGCCGGCGCAATGGACGCGAGCGGAGCCGCGCGCGCCAGATACGCCGCGTTTGAATCGACGGACGCCGCGCCCAAAGGCGACAGAGGCAAAAAAATCATCATCCTCGGCGGCGGCCCCAACCGAATCGGTCAGGGCATCGAGTTCGACTACTGCTGCGTCCACGCCGCTTACGCCATAAAAGAGGCCGGCTACACCGCAATCCTCATCAACTCCAACCCCGAAACAGTGTCCACCGACTTCGACACCTCCGACAGGCTCTATTTCGAGCCGCTCACGTTTGAAGATGTCATGAACATAATCGACCGGGAGAAGCCGCACGGCGTGATCGTGCAGCTCGGCGGGCAGACGCCTCTAAATCTCGCCACCAAGCTGCTGCGCGCGGGCGCTCCCATCCTCGGCACTTCCCCGGACAACATTGACCGCGCGGAAGATAGAAAACGGTTCAAGGAAACGCTCGACAAACTCAACCTCACGCAACCGGACAACGACACCGCCGGCACGGTCGAAGAGGCTGTCCGCAAGGCGAGGCAGATAGGCTACCCGCTGCTCGTCAGGCCGTCATACGTCCTCGGCGGGCGCGCGATGCGCGTCGTCTATGAGGAAGCCGACCTGCGGGAATACATGGCAAAGGCAGTATCCGCATCCCCGGACAAACCTGTTCTGCTCGACAGGTTCTTGGACGACGCCATAGAGGTCGACGTTGACGCGGTGGCGGACGGCGAAAGGTGCTTGGTGTGCGGCGTCATGGAGCACATCGAGCAGGCCGGAGTACACAGCGGAGACAGCGCCTGCTGTCTGCCCCCTTACACCCTCAACGAAGCCATTGTCGAGGAAATAAAAGGGGCCACCCGCGCGATGGCCCGCGAACTTGGCGTCGTCGGGCTTATGAACGTCCAGTTCGCTGTGAAAAATGACCTCATCTATGTTCTTAAAGTCAACCCGCGCGCTTCCCGCACCGTCCCGTTCGTTTCCAAAGCAACCGGGACCCCGTGGGCGAAAGTCGCCACCCGCGTGATGCTCGGCGAATCGCTCGAAAAACAGGGCGTCACCGAAGAGTCTGTCCCGGAACACATGAGCGTCAAGGAAGCCGTGTTCCCGTTCTCCCGGTTTCCCGGCGTTGACGCCACTCTCGGCCCGGAAATGCTTTCCACAGGCGAAGTCATGGGCATCGACCGCGATTTCGGAATGGCGTTCCTCAAATCCCAGATTGCCGCCGGACAGAAACTGCCGGACAAAGGGGCCGTCTTCGTAAGCGTCAAAAACAGCGACAAACGCGCCATCGTCCCCATTGCCCGGAAACTGATCGACATGGGGTTCGAGATAGTGGCCACCGAAGGCACGGCCAGCACTCTGCGGCGCAACGGCATAGAAGCGCGCTCAGTTCACAAACTAGACCAAGGCCGCCCGAACGTCCTTGACGTCGTCAAAAACAAAGAAGTCGTCATGCTGATAAACACCCCGGCGGGCAAAGACACTAAAGTTGACGAAGCGAAAATTAGAAGCGCCGCCATCGCCCGCGACATCCCTCTTGTCACCACCATCTCAGGCGCTCAGGCCACCGTTCAGGGCATGGAAGCTTTCCGGGAACGCGGCTTCACGGTCGCTCCGCTTCAGGAATATCACAAAAAAATCCTCGCCGCTTCCAAAGTCCGCAAGGCTGTCGCCCAAAAAGCGCCCGTGAAAAAGATTGCCGCGAAGAAAACTGCGGCAAAAAAAAGCAAAAAGTAAATTATTAAGGGAAAACTTTTGAAAAAGTTTTCCCTTAAAATCCCTTTTAAAACATTTCTATGCGCGCGGCGGAGCGGGCGCGTTCGCGCCTGCGCTCCGCCGCGCTCATGGGAAAAGATATTGGGAAAGGATTTTTAGTTGAATCCTGTTCATAAATGATTTTTAACGAGAAAAGAATCGTAGGGGCGACCCGTCGGGTCGCCCGGATAGGATGTCTTGTTGGAATCTTGTTCAGAAATGATTTTACATAGGGTGTCGAGAGAGAAGCGCGATAGCGATTCTCTCCCGATGCCCATTGAAACGTTTTGAAGAGATTCCAAAGAGAAACTTTTTCAACCCGAATCCGTCATTAGGATTCGGGAGCGATTGTTCAGAGCGGATGAAATGCGAGGCGCAAGGCGCATTTTTGCAGTGAATAGAACATAGGGTTCATGAACAATATAAATGGGTGGCACGCACAAACTTGCTTTGTGCGTGAGTTCGCCGCTATGAAAATCGCCCCGGTTCGTC
>JAKQBV010000187.1 GCA_029573925.1 bacterium | reverse complement strand
TAGGGTGATTCGGTGAATTTTGCGGGTTATTTGTCCGCTTCGGCTTCGTAGGGGCCGAACTCGATTTCGCCGTCGTATTCTCTGAAAGTGGCAAAGTCGAGGGAATCGGCGGCGAGCCACGAGGCGTTTTTGATGGTGATTTTTACGCCGGGCATGACTCTTTTTCTGACGTGGACTTTGAGTCCGGCGCTTTTTAGTCTCACGAGTTTTTCTTCGAGGTCTTCCTTTTTTTCCTTGAAGGCGCGGAGTTTTGCGAGGAGGGCGAAGCGGTCGCGGGACATGAGGAGGATGCGTTGCTGCTGTTCGTCCGTTATCTGTTCGGGGGAGCAATGTTTGCGTTTTTCGGAGCTTTCGAGGGATTTGCTCTGCATCTCGACTTGTTTTTCAGCGTCTTTAATTTCGTTCTGCATTTTGTCGAGTTCTTCGCGGAGGGTGGGGCTGCCGCCGACTTCGATGAAGGTGGGGGTCTGGGTGGGAGTGCCGACTTGGTTGCAGGAGACGCTTTTTGCGGCGCGGGTGACGCCGCCCATGATGAATCCTTTTTTTCCGGAGAGGACGACTTTTCCGGAGCTGCTGATTTTGGAGTACATGATGGATTCGTCGACATAGACGTCGCCGTCGGCGTAGACGGTGGCTTTGTCGATGAACTTGGCGGTGAGGTTGCCTCGGCAGACTATGAGGGCTTTGTCTTGTCCGAGGATTCCCTGTTTGACTATCATGTTGCCGCCGCACTCGATGGTGCAGATTTCGACGCTTCCGCCGATCTGGATGTCGCCCATGGCGCGGATGGTGAATCCGGACAGGACGCTGCCGCGGACATGCACCGAGCCGGTGAAGTCGATGTTGCCTGTTGAGTAGTCGACGTCGCCGGGAATCTCGACGACTGGGATGACATTGACTTTGTTATTTGTGAGTTTGGGCTGGCCGTCGATGGCGGCGAGGATGAGGTTGGGATCGGAGGGGGCGGGTTTTGTGTTGAGGCCGATGGGGATGGGGATGTCGCGTCCGGCGCGCTGAGCGATGGGCGCGCCGTAGATAGTGATTCCCGGTCTTCCGGGGGTGGCGGGTTTTTTCCTTGCAAGGGGGTCGCCCGCTTTGCATTTGTGGAACAGGTTAAGCTCTTTGAAATCTACTTCGCCTTCCTCGTCGACTTTCGGTTTCGGTTTTCCGGCGTTGATGTCGAAGAAGTATTCTATCTCGCCGTCCTGTCCGTCTTCGGGCCGCTGGCCTTTGGCGATGACGAGGTCCTGATTGTAGAGGCCCTCTTTGATGATTTTGTCTATGGCGTCCATCATGATGCCGGTGGTGATTTCGTTTCTTTTGAGGTAGGAAAGAATGTCGCTTTTATCGATGGGGTTGCCGCCGAAGGGAGGCTGGAGCTTGATGAGGGCTTGGGTGGAGTCTTTGGAGATGTTAACGTCGAACCTGCCGTGGCGCATCTCGCCGACTTCTATGAAATCTCTGAATCTTATGGAAGAAATAATGTTCTCGATTTTTTCTAGGTCGAGGAAGAAGGTAGCGGCGCCGGCGGTTTTGACGGCTTCCATGACGTCTTTGATCTCGGCTTTTTTGCCCCTGCCCATGGGGGGGTCGATCTTGATGAGGACTTTGTCTTTCAAGTCGTTCAGCTTAGCGGTGACTTTGCCGTTGACGGCTTCGGGCTGTGGTGGGGCGACGACGAAAGGCTCGGTGTTTTTGTTGTTGAGGGCGTTTTCGATGGCGCCGAAGTCGACCTGATCGACGCGTTTGTCGAGGAGGGTCTCTTTTGCGGCGGTGAAAGCGGTCGCGGTGTCGTTGAAGCTGTCTGGCGAGAAGGCGATTTTAACGCCCTGAGCTTCGTAGCTTAGCTTGAAAAGGCCTTGATTGTCGCCGTTTGCCATATAATAGAACTCCTATGAATACTATGGGAAAGCGCCGGTCGAGAGCTTAAAAAACTTGACACCATCCGCACGCCGTTTAATATTAGAATAATCCCTATACGCGTGTCAACGGGACGATATATTGGAAGAGCGCCTAAACAAAAGAGAAATGATGGTCGGGCTAGTCCGGGCGTGTTTCGGCATGGTTCTGGTGTATCTGGCGTTTATCGGGTCGCTCGGCAATCCTGCGACGAGGTTCGAGACGTCGATTATGGCGCTGGCCGCGACGGTGTTCGCGGTGGCGCTGTCTTTGTTCATTCCAGAGAGGTGGGCCGTCGGGGCGTGGCTGTTTTTTATCATAGACGCGGCGGCGGTCGGCGCGTGCGTGTGGTTCCTCGGCGGGCTGAATTCATGGGCGGTTTATTTCATCCCGCTCTTGGCGGTGTCGGCCGTGTACAGGTTCTCCGCCGACCAGTCGCTTGCGGTGTCTGTGGCCCTCGCGGCGGGCATAATCGCGTTTGCGAGTTTCAATCGGCAGGGGACGTTGTATCAGGCGTTCATGTGGGCGGCGATAGTGATGGCGGTCTGGGCGGTGTCGGTGCAGAGGTTCCGCGTGTCTCAGGAAGAAAAGTACAGAATGATGTATCTTGATCAGGAGAAGGCGGCCTCGGAGCTTGAGAAGAAGATCAGGGAACTAGAAGAGAAGCTCCAGTCGCACACCATAACGGACACTGTGACGGGGCTGAAGAATTTCAGATATTTCCGCGCGAGACTGGAAGAGGAAGTGGCGCGGGCGCAACGGAAGAATCAGGTGTTCTCGCTTGCATTGATGGAGATAGAGGACATGCCGGATTTTTCGAAGGTGTACGGGGAGCAGGAGACGCGCAAGGCGCTCGCCCGGCTCGCAGCTAGACTTAAGGACGCGTTTAGAAACACCGACCTGCTGTGCAGGTACAGCGACACGCAGTTCATGATGCTGCTGACGGAAGCGGACGCGAAGAACTCGCTCGTGCCCATAATGAGGATGCGTAAGAACCTTGAGAAAACAAGTTTCGGGCCGGACAACCGGTTCCAGTTCAGCTATAGTTTCGGCATATCGTGCTACCCGTACGACGCGCGGGAAGCGGGCGGGTTGCTGAGCCTCGCGTCCGCGTCGTTGCGCAGGTCGCGCCAGAAGGGGTCGGGGATGATAACTCTGGCGTCTTCCCTGTTCAAGAAAGGACCGGTCTCCTGAGGGATGCTTAGAATAAATGGCGCGAAGACGGATGCCGCGCTCGCGGCGCTTCTGTTTGTGTCCTGTTTCGCGCTTTATCTGGCGACGCTGGCGCCGACGGTGACGTTCGGCAATTCCGGGGCGTTCGCGCTTGCGGCGGCGGGCGCCGGGGCGGCGCATCCGCCGGGGTTTCCGCTGTACACGCAGTTGGGGACTCTGTTCCAGCTTTTGCCGTTCGGGGACCCAGCGTTCAAGTTGAATGTAATGTCGGCAGCGTTCGGCGGCGGTGGAGTCGCGGCGCTGTTTTTTGCGGCGCGCGGTTTCGGGGCTTCCCGGTTCGCGTCAGCTTTCGGAGCCGCCGCCTGCGCGTTGGCTCCGACATTGTGGTCGCGGTCGTTGATAGCGGACCGTCACACGCTGGATTTTCTGCTTGTGGCGTTGTTTCTTGCCGCGATTTCAGGAGTCGGCGCAAAAGGGGTCAGGGCGGTTCCGGCGGCGGCGTTGGCGGCCGCGCTTGCCGCGCTGAACGGGTGGCTTTTAGCCGCCGCTCTGATGCCGATTGTCGCGGTCGCCGCGCTGTCGGGCGGGAGGTTGCCGCGCAGGCTGTCCGCGCTCGCCGTTTCCGCGTTCGCGGTCGCTTCCGTCGCGGCTATGCCGGCGTTTATCGCGCTGCGCGCGGCTTCTTCTCCGTTTGTCAACTGGGGCAATCCCCGGACGCCGGAGCTTTTTCTGGAATACATGCGGGGCGCGCGCCTGATCGATCCCGCGAACAGGCTCGCTTTTGACGTAGCGGAATTCGCCGGGCGTCTGGCGGATTTCGCTCACGGGTTCCAACTTGAATTCATATCCGCGCATATCCTTCTGGGGTTGATAGGATTCGCGCTGGCGGTGTCTGAAAGGCCCCGCCGCGCGGCGGCTCTCGCATGGGCGGCTGCCGCTCTTACGGCGGGCGCGGTCTTCTTTTTCTCTTTCAGCGGAGACGAATCGACGGCCGGGGAACTGAGGGCGCAACACATAGGCGCGTTCGCCATTTTCGCGCTTTTCGCGGCGGTCGGGGCGGACGGGATAGTCAGGAGAATATCGGCCACGCGGGCGAGGGCGCTTGCGCCGGTCGCGGCGCTAGCCCTGCTGGCCACCATCGCGTCGCCTCTGTCGGCCAACTTCCGCTCGGTGGACATGAAAAAAGAGACGAGGGCGGAATCGCTCGCGCTCGATTTCATAAAAAGGCTTCCGAGGGACGCGGCTCATTTCACGCAAGGCCCTCTGTTTGCGCTGCCCGAGGCGTATGTGTCGCGCTCGCGGAACCTGCGGGCTGACATAGAGACGATAGACGCTTCGGGAGGTTATTTTGCCGGACGGCTTGCGGGGCCGGCCGGAGGCGCGGATGCGGCGATCGACCAAATAGCGGGCGACGACAGGCTCCGACGGCCTCAGGCTTTCGACGCTAGAAGGCTTATGGACGGAGCGTCGGTTCCGATGAAACAGCGCGGCCCGTTCTTCTTCATTTCTGACGTTTCGGGCTGCGACCCCGACGGGTGGGACCCCGCCGCGAGCGGATTCTCGCCTGAAACGACTGCCGGGAAAGACTACGACACGCGGGCGGCAGGGCCTCTTCTGAAATTGCGCGCCGCCGAGTGCAAGTTCGCTCAAGGCTCCACAGGCGCGGGATTCAACTTGGTTCAGGAAGCGGCGGACGATTTTCCGGAATCAGCGAGGATTAGGACGCTTGCCGCAGCCGCTCTGGAGCAAAGGGGCTTCAGGAACGAAGCGCTCGAAAAATATCATCAGGCGGTTTCTATGTGCGGTTCGTGCGCGGAGACCATAACGCGTATCGGCGGCCTAATGGCGGCAGGCGGGGAACTCCACTCCGCTTCGGTTTACTACCAGCGCGCTCTGGATAAACGCCCCGGTTTCGTTGAAGCAGAACTGGGCCTCGCGAACATCGCCCGCCTCAACGGCGAACTCGCCCAAGCCGAAGAGATATACTCCCGCCTGCTAGAAAAACGTCCAGATTCGTTAGTGATTCTCAACAACTACGCAAACCTCAAAGCAAGGACGCGCAAGATAGACGAGGCCGAAAAGATGTTCCGCGCCGCGCTCGAGATCGACCCGCGATCGGGGTTCACCGCTCTGAACTTCAGCTCGTTTTTGCTCGAGACGGGCAGGGTGGCGGAGGCCGCTAGAATCCTCGAATCCGCGCTCGACCGCAATCCTCACAACGCATCCGCGCTTTACAACGCCGGCATCGCCGCCCACCGCTCCGGAAACATCGAATCCGCCGAACAATTCTATAACGCCGCGGTTTCCGCCGACCCCGACCTCATCAACGCATGGACTAATCTTATACTGCTTCAACTCGACTCCGGCAGGCTGCCTCTGGCGCGCGAAACATCAAAACGCATGAACTTGACGGTTAGCAAAGAACTCGGCGAACAGGCGTTCATCATTCACCTGAAAACGGAAAAAAGGGCCGTGGAAGCCGACCCGGCGGACGAAACCGCGTGGGCTTCTCTCATTGGCGGCCTCATCATTCTGGGACAGCGCGAACAAGCCGAAGCGGCCCTCAAAGAAATGAGGGCAATCTCCGGCGGCAGACTCTCCGCGCTCGACGCCCGCCTACGAAAAATGCTCGAAGACTCGAAAATCAATGAGCCTCTAAACTGACAGCAAAGGTTTTTCCTTAAAAGCATTAAAAGCGCCTCCGGCGGCCAAAGAGAAACTTTTAAAAAAGTTTCTCTTTGGAATCTCTTCAAAACGTTTCAATCCGCGACGGGACTGGACGCTGGCGCGTCTTCGTCCCGTCGCTCCTGTGAAATCATTTGGAAACATATTCCAACGAGTCATCCTATCCGGGCGACCCGACGGGTCGCCCCTACGTCTTCGCAATCGCAACCGCCAAAACAAAATCGAAGAGTTTAGGAAAGGGGTTTGGGGAACAACCCATTTCAAAGGGTTTTCCCAAACCGCCGAAGGCGGCCGCGTCGCTTTAATTTTTTTCTTTTCCTTCTCTTTTCGCATGACACGCGCCAAAGGCGGAGGCGAAGCTCCGCATTTGGCGCTAGCATGAAAAGTTTTGAAAGGGTTTAAGGGAAAACTTTTTCAAAAGTTTTCCCTTATTTACCCTTAAAAGTTTTCCTTTAACTCTCCTTGCGGCGGCGGCGGCAGTATAATAAAACGAAGGAGCGATTTAGGCATGGAACCGGGAGAGAGCGGCGCGATGCCGCAGTGTTTGAAGCTTATCGCGCATTGCAGGGCGATGTGCTGCCGCATGGGCGGAACTATGCTGACGCCGGATGAAATCGCTTACGGTCAATACGAGACGGAAACGTTCTGTCTGAAGAAGAAAGAGTTGTGCGATAAAGACATTGAATGTTACCACAAGATAATCCAGTGCCGGACGCGGACGCTCGTGTGCGTGTATCTGGGAGAAGACGACAGGTGCGGCATATACGAGCGGAGGCCGGAAGTCTGCGCCGGTTTCAGTTGCGGTTTCGGCGGCCCGGACGGCAGGAAAAAGACGATATACGGCGAGAGGGACATGATGCGGATGAGCGCCGGGATGTCGTTTTCGCTCAACCCGTCGGTCAGGCTCAAAGCGGTCATCGCGGAGCCGGGGCGGGAAAGAGTGTTTTTGCTTTATAGGGACAGAGAGCTATGCGCTGATTCGATGGCGTCCGTCCCGCCGCCATGGCCGGGAGCCACGGACGAGCAGATTGTGGACGTGTTCCTGATGTTCGGCGGAGGCAAGCGGCTGGGCGATGTGGAAGAGCAGGCGAGGGCGCGATTGGAGGCTGCGGCAGAGGAAGCCTCCTACGGAACCCGGCGGCTTGTTGTTGCTTGCCTAAAAGAGAAACTTCTGCTTCCGTGCCATTGTTGAAATAGCCAAATAGGAGAAAAAACAAAAAGCATGGCTAACATCAGAAGACATTTTCCGGGAGGCCCTGCGGAGGCGGCTCGCGCGTCAAGGCGCGTCACATCCGTCGGCCTTGTTATCAATGTCGCGCTGTCGGCGGCCAAGTTCACCGCAGGCATTTTCGGCGGCAGCCAAGCGATGGTCGCGGATGCCATCCACAGTCTTTCAGACACAGTCACGGATATCGCGGTGATAGTCGGGTCGATGTTCTGGCAAAGGCCTCCCGACGAAGACCATCCGCACGGACACGGGCGCATCGAGACAGCCGTGACGGTTTTTATAGGGACGGCGCTGGCGGCGGTAGCGGTCGGACTGATCTACAACGCCTTGACCACCTTCGAGGAGCGCCATACTTCGCCGCCCGCCATGATCGCGCTCTGGGCGGCCCTCGGCTCGATAGTAATTAAAGAGCTTCTATACAGATGGACTGCGGCGGCAGCGACAAAGGTCAACTCTCCGGCGATGGCCGCCAACGCATGGCATCACAGGTCGGACGCATTAAGCTCGATCCCGGCGGCGGCGGCGGTGGCGGGCGCGCGCCTGCTGCCCGGCGCTCAATTCCTCGACCATGTCGGGGCGGTAGTCGTCGCCGCCTTCATCCTTAATGCGGCATGGCGGATATCGTGGCCCGCCGTCAATCAGCTTATGGACGCCGGGGCGCCCGCTGACCTCGTCCGCCGCGTCGAGCGCGCCGCCCTGTCCGTCGACGGCGTCCGCGCCGCCCACAAAATCCGCGCCCGCCACATCGGCTCCGGCTTCGAAGTAAACCTTCACGTGCTCGTCGATCCGGATATCTCGGTGCGGGCCGGACACGACATAGCGACCGCCACGCGCGGGCGCATCGTGTTTGAAACACCGGACATAGTTGACGTCATAGTGCATATCGAGCCGGCGGAGTGACGCGCGGGCGTAGACGTTTTTTTTGCGCAAGGGTATGGACAAGCCGCCGCATTATGGTATAATAGTTCCTGAATCTAACATAAATGGCTAGCGCCGTCGCGTCGGCGCGGGGGAGTGTCCCTTTGCTCAACCGGATTCGAACCTTAGTCTCATCGAACTTCGGCTGGCTCGCCGTTGCCGCCGCCATCTTCGGCGCCGCCGCCGGCATCGGAGCTTTCACTTTCCACTACGCTCACGGCCTCTCTTACATGTCTTCCGAACCTGAAGCCTGCCGCAACTGCCACATAATGAACGTTCAGTTCGACTCGTGGAACAACAGCCCGCACAGGGAAAAAGCCCTCTGCGTCGACTGTCACCTGCCTCACGACATCGCGGGGAAATATTTCGCCAAAGGCATGAACGGCTACCACCATTCAGCCGCGTTCACGCTCCAGAACTTCGATTGGCCGATTAGAATCAAACCCCATAACGCAGAGATACTTCAGGAAAACTGCGAAAGATGCCACAAGGACATGGTGGAAAACATCGTCGCGATGGAAAAGATGGGCAACGGGGAAGGCGCAAAATGCGTCCACTGCCACAAGAGCGTCGGACACGGCCCGAAATAAACGGCGGAAATCCAGTCTTGCGGGGCCTCCCCGCGACGTTCGCAAACATATAAATGGAGGAAAAAGCATGAAATCAGAAGGGAACAAAACATCCGCCCAGAAGGGAGCGGCGTCCCTGTTGCTAATTGTCGCGGTGTTCATCGCCGCCGCCGCCCTGACCGCCGCGGTAGCCGCGCTCCTTATCAACATCCAGACGCGCAAAGCGGAGTCTTACACTCCGTTCACTTGGCTGGCCGATGTCGACGAGAACACCACCGACCCCGAAGTGTGGGGCCGCACTTTCCCGCTTCAGTACGACAACTATCTGAAAACGGTGGACGCCACGCACACCCGGTTCGGCGGCAGCGAAGCTCTCCCGCCTCAGAAGTCCGAGCGCGACCCGTGGTTGCTCCGCCTGTACGCAGGATATGCGTTCTCTCTCGACTACCGGGAGCGGCGCGGCCACGCCTACATGCTTGAAGACCAACAGGAAACCCGCCGCGTGAAGGAGCGGAAACAGCCCGGAGCCTGCCTCCATTGCCACTCTTCCATAATTGCAGCCTACCGTTTCAAAGGCGACGGCGACGTTATGAAGGGCTTCGACATCGTCAACGCTATGCCTTACGAGGAAGCGGCCGCCATCACTGACGCCGACGGCAAAAAACTCGTCGAACACCCCGTAAGCTGCGTGGACTGCCACGAGCCGATGACTATGAAAGTGCGCGTCACCCGCCCCGGCTTCATTAATGGCATAAAGCAATACAAGGCCAGTCAGGGCGTCGGCGACTACGATGTCAACCGGGACGCCACCCGCGCCGAAATGCGCGGCTACGTTTGCGGTCAGTGCCACGTCGAATACTACTTTAAGGGCGAAGGCAAAACCCTCACTTTCCCGTGGCACAACGGCCTCAAAGCCGACGACATCGAGAAATATTATGACGATGTTCAATTCAATGATTGGACCCACGCCGAAACCGGAGCAGGTGTCATAAAAGCCCAACATCCGGAATTCGAAATGTGGAGTCAGGGCATACACTCGCGCGCCGGCGTGGCCTGCGTCGATTGCCACATGCCTTACATGAGGGTCGGAGCAGGCAAGACGGCGG
>JAKQBV010000171.1 GCA_029573925.1 bacterium | reverse complement strand
CGCCGCGCCCGCACCGGCCCCGAACCGCGCCGCCCCGAACACGAACACCCCCGCCGCCAGCGCGCTAAACAACGCCGCCGTCAGATACCTCAAGGATATCCATTCCCTGACGACCGCCCCCTCGCCGAACCTCGAAACCGCCGGCCACAACAACGCGTAAAATATCCTCGTCGCCGCCGGATGCTGTACCCACTCGACCCCCCAATAACGCTCGATTGTCTGCCGCGAAAAACTTTCCGGCTCCCCCTCCGCAACCCCCCTGAACCACTCCGCCGCGTCCGTTGCCATGCGGATATCATTGGCCTCGTCCCACCCCATTCCCGCATCCGTAATCGTGAACGCCACACACGCGAAAACAATCGCGAACACTACCGCCGCTCCGTACACGAGAATCCTTTTGTTGCTTGTTTGTGGCATCAGCTTTTCGCCGGTCTGATTATGCCGAACGTTTTGTAGCGTCCGTTTTATTTTTGTGTTTTCTGTTCATCGCCAGCCTTGCGGCTCACATAAAAAAAACATTCGCGCATCAATTGTTCTATACTGCATTATAACGCTCGTTACTTTTTGTCCGCAATGTCGATATGGTGAAATATCCTATTTCTACCTGCATTTTTTGCGGCGTATAGCGCCTTGTCAGCTTGAGAAAGCATCACATTGGAAGCGCATTTCCGCCCTTCGGGACATGTCGAAACACCGACGCTCACATTTATTTGACGCTTGAGTTTATTTTCGAGCGCGGAGGCTTCCGAGATGCTTGCGCGGATTCTATCGGCCAGAATTTTCGCCCCGTCCGCGTCCGTTTCCGGCATGAGAACAACGAACTCCTCGCCGCCATATCTGACCGGCAAGTCCTCGGTTCTGACCCCCCGTTTCAAGGTGTCGGAAACGAACACCAGCGCGTCGTCGCCCGCCGGATGACCGAACGTGTCGTTGTAATTTTTGAAGTGGTCGATGTCGATAATGGCAAGCGAATAAGGGCGCGAGTAGCGTGCGGCGCGGGCCGCCTCGACGCTCAAAACGTCCTGAAGCTTGCGCCTGTTCCAAAGCCCGGTGAGCGGGTCGGTCTGGCTTAGCACGGCCAGCTCGTCGGCGTCGCACTCCGGGTCGTCCGGCTTTCTGATAACCTCCACCGCCCCAATCGGTCTGCCCTCTTCATCGATTATCGGAGACGCCATAATGAACATCCTCACCGCCCTGCCGCCCGCCACCACTAGGTCGTGCTCATGGCTGTACACATTGCCGTCGGCGATAATCCGCCGCATCAGACAGTGGTGGCCCCCCTTGTCGCACCTGTAGAACTCGTTGCAGGACATCCCCAGCAACTCAGATTCCGACTTGCCCGTCAGTTCCCGCGCCGCCCGGTTGCTGTCGATTATCCGGTGGGAGGCGTCGATGATTACCATCGGCTCGGAGTTCTGCTCAAACGCCGCCGACCGCCAATATGTTGTGTTTATGTTAACCCTCTTAGCCATCCCGTTCCGCCTCTTTTTCGACCGCTTCGCGCGGCTTTCAGATTATAACCCGCAATCGTCCCCGTCGCGGACGGAAATCTAAAAAACCGCCCCCCGTGCAGACTCGCGCGCGGCAGCAGTGAGGATAGCAGGGAGTGCCGACGCCCGGCGACAGGCAGCGGGGTATCGAACAGCAGTCGCCGGAGACCTGCCGACTGCCCGTATCGAAATGAGCCTTGATTTGATATATATGGATTCGGGCGCGATTGTTCAGAGCGAATGAAACGCGGAACGCAAGGCGCTTTTTTACTGTAGGGGCGAGGTTTCCCCGCCCGAAACGTTAAGCAATATTGATAGGTGGCGCTCACAAATTCATTTGTGCGTGAGAAACAGTTCGCCGCTATGAAAATCTTCCGGGTTCGATGTCAAATGTCATTTGCGCTTTGAGTTGCGAAAGCGGGCGTTCCGAAAACGGGGGACTGGCAGCGCGATTCACCGCGATGCCGGTGCCCTCTTTTCGCCCATAGCAATCTTCCCTTAATAGGGTGAATGTCCCTAGTAGCTAGAGTGTTTGACAATATGATTCAAAAATATTATCATATAGAATAGAATAAAATAGTAAGATAAATATAGTGATATTTCCAACATGTTTGCAATATTGTTATGCTCAATTAATTGAACCTCCCCCCATTGGTTGGACAGAAAAAGGGGATTTTAAAGGTGGGATTGAGGGGTGGTTTTAGTCTTTGGCAGTTAAGGTTATGGCAGTTGTT
>JAKQBV010000163.1 GCA_029573925.1 bacterium | reverse complement strand
TTCGAATTCCATAAGTGTTTTGGGGTAATCCTCCACCGTGCTCATGACGTACAATACTACAGGTTGGGGTTGGTTGAGTCAAGTGCATACCCCCTTTATTGGTTTTTGATTGAACCCGAATCCATTATTAGAATCCGGGTTGAAAAGTCTTTTCTATCGGGATTTTAGCGCTTCCACTGTTTTTTGTTTGTTTTCGAAAAAACTCAAAAAAAATACTCCCTCTGACGAGGGAGTTTTCCAAGGAGGTTATGAGAAGGTCCATTCCCTTCACTCATATTATACCACGCTGTCGGCGTTTCAAACATAAAAACAAGCCCATCCGAATGTGATCTGAATCACCGAAACATAGACTCAAGAGAGATAAGCAATTATTATACATATCATGGCAAACGGCTTTGGAGCGGCATACATGGAAAAAACAAGAGGATTTATTTGCAAGGCGTTGCTTGTTTTGTTAACGTCATTCGTGTTATTAGCGCCGTCGGGAATGTTAGCGACAGCCTCCGAAAACGCAAACGTTCTATATATTCTCGCGCATCAGGATGACGAACTTGGATGCGCGGGTAAAATCATGTCCGACATCCGGAATGGGAAAAATGTGAATGTCGTCTGGATAACGGACGGAGCTTTGCATGTTCCCGCCGAGACAAGGGAGAAGGAATCGCGGGAAGCTATGAGACTGCTGGGAGTGAAACAGGAGAATCTCATTTTCTTGGGTTATCCGGACGCTTCGAGCTACAAACATGTGAAGGAAGCTTTTGAAGACGCATTGAAAGTGGCAAGGACATTGTCTCCCGTCGAAATCACATCAATTGCTTATGAGGGAGGCCACATTGATCACGATTTGACCTCGCTAATTGCTTCTTTAATCGCGAGAGAGATGCCGGGCAACCCGCCTCATTATGAGTTTCCTCTGTATAACACGCTCAGAGGCAGTTACAGATACGCAAAGTTTCTTCCTCGCGACGACACCGAAACCATGACGGCGCGCCTCGACAAAAAAATGGCGCAAGCAAAAACTTCGATGCTGGACGCGTACGAAAGCCAAGCCTCCATCGTGTCGCCGCTTAGGACGATAATGACCGGAAAGATGTTGAAGGAAGAGCCATACCGCGCGGCTCCCGCATACGACTACCTCAAACCGCCGACAGAAGGCAGGCTCGGATATGAGTATTCGACTTCAATGCCCAGAACTTTCAGCGATTGGCTTGAATATGTGGAACCGTTCTTGCTTGAGTTGAAAAAAAACGAAAGCAACTAGTTCAATCGCCGGTTGGAATAGCCCGGAGGCTCTGTCATCGATAATTCTGAAAACACAATCCGGCAAAAAAGAATCGTCATCGCGGTGTCGGCAATTATCTTCGCGTTCTTTTTCTCTGTTTACTCTCTGACGCTAAGAGGAATTCCGACAGGCGGGGATGCTTGGGGAATGTACCTAGTAACGGCCAGCTTAGCGGAAGACGGCGACGTGTTTCTGTCGCCGAGCGACAGAGTGGTTTTGAGGAATGGGCCGGGGGATAGCTGGGTTTCTAAATACGGAATCGGGCAGTCTCTCGCGCAGCTACCGGCTTATTTGTTTGCGGACGCAGTTTTTTCAGACGTAAAAACAGTCGAGCCGGCCCTCGTCAAATATTTCATCGTTTCATTCACGAACGCGGCGATATCCGCAGGCGTTTGCGTGTTCGTGTTTCTTCTTTGTTCGGCTCTAGGATACGGGCGCAGAGCGTCTTTGTATGTGGTAGCGCTTGCGGGTTTCGGCACAATGCTGTGGCCGCAATCGAAAACGCTTTTCAGCGAGCCGTTGCAGACGTTTTGCTTGACCGGCGGTTTTTACTTTGCGATGTCATGGCGCGAGCGGGGCGGCGCGGCGCGGGCGGCGGCGGCGGGATTTCTGCTCGGACTGTTAATCGCGACCAAGCCGATAATGGGAGTCGCGGCTGCGCCTGTGGCTCTTTATTTCGCGGACGGGTTAAGAGTAAAAAAAGACTTTTTAAAATCTGCTCCGGCAGTTTTTGCTTTTTTCGGGCTTCTAGCTGTTTGGGTTGTTTGGGTCTTGTATTACAACCACATCCGTTTCGGGGATGTGTTCGATTTCGGATATCTTGGAGGCTCAGACCGGGATGGAATACACGGATTCAACACGCCTCTTATTGTCGGGCTTCACGGTTTGCTCCTAAGCTCCGGCAAAGGGTTGGCATTTTACGCCCCCGTCGCGGCTCTGGCAATGCTAGGATACAGGCCGATGGCGAAACGTTTTGGAGCGGAGACGGCGACTATCGCGGCTCTCTCGATTGCGACGGCTATAGCGTGCGCTAAATGGAACGCGTGGCACGGCGATTATTCATGGGGCCCGAGATTTATGGGGCCGGTGGTTCCGTTGCTGGCCGCCATGTTCGGAGCGGCTCTGGCTGGCGAAAGACTAAAAACATTATCCATCATGAAGGCCGCCGCCGCAGCGGTTTTCGTCGTTTCTTTGTTCGTAAACATTCTCGGAGTATTCGTCAACGAAAATGAGTTTATACTGATGACCAAGCGGCATCCGGCGTTCGGGCTTCCTTACATCGAAGCGAGAGTTGAGTTGAGAGACGACTTGCTGAACGTCCACTACATCCCCGAATACTCTCCTCTAGCCGGACATTGGTGGATATTGAAAAACATGGTTGTTCGGCGCGGAATGACGGACGAAGAGTTGAGCGATAGGATGAGGGATGATTTCCCGTGGAGAAACTTGTCTACGGCGATGCAACCCGCGAATGCGGCGCGAGCGGCGCGGCC
>JAKQBV010000087.1 GCA_029573925.1 bacterium | reverse complement strand
AAATGAGAAAAGAAACTGGCGTGGCCGTCATCCTTATCACCCATGACTTGGGCGTGGTGGCTAGCGTGTGCGAAGACATTCTGGTGATGTACGCAGGGCGCGTGGTGGAAAGCGCCGCGACAAGCCCGCTCTTCGCGCGCCCTCTTCATCCTTACACCTTCAGCCTGCTCCGCTCCATCCCCCGGCTGGACGCGGAACGAAAAGAGCGACTATTCTCCATTCCCGGCCTGCCTCCCGACCTCATTCACAACCCGCCGGGATGCAGCTTTAATCCGAGATGCCCGTTCGCAGTGAAACGCTGCTTCAGCGAAGAACCGCCCCTAACGGAGATCGAACCCGGAAGAAAAGTCGCCTGCTGGGTGAATATCGAATCGAAAAAGGAGCGCGCCACATGAGTGTGTCTCCTCTGCTATCGCTCCGTGACGTCAAGGTCCACTTCCCAATCCGGACGGGCTTCATCCGACGCAGAATAACAAGCTTCATCCGCGCTGTGAACGGCGTTTCTTTCGATATCGAAAAAGGGGAAACCCTTGGACTGGTTGGAGAAAGCGGCTGCGGAAAAACCACCGCAGCCAAGGCTATCCTCGGCCTCGAAAAAACGGCGGCGGGAGAAATCACTTTCGACGGACGGAACATCGCCGGCTTGCGCGGCGAAAATCTCCGCATGATTTACAAAGACCTTCAGGTGATTTATCAGGACCCGTACGCGTCTCTGAACCCGCGCATGACAGTGCTCCAGATAGTCACCGAGCCTCTCGCTTGTTTCGATGTAATGAACGCGCGGGAGCGGCAGGCCCGAGCCGAGGAACTTCTAGAAACCGTCGGGCTTGACCCGCGCTACATAAGGAGATATCCACACGAGTTCAGCGGCGGCCAGCGGCAGCGCATCGGCATCGCCCGCGCGCTCGCTCTCAATCCCTCGCTGATTATCTGCGACGAGCCGGTGAGCGCTCTGGACGTCTCCATCCGCGCGCAGATAATAAACCTGCTCGAAGACCTTCAGAACAAATACCATTTCAGCTATCTTTTTATTGCTCACGACCTCAGCGTGGTGCGACACATCAGCAACCGCGTCGCCGTCATGTATCTTGGCAAAATCGTAGAGATAGCCGACTCGAAGGACATCTACGCGTCGCCCGCTCACCCGTACACGAAAGCTCTTCTCTCCGCCATACCGATACCCGACCCTGAAGTGGAGGCAAAGCGACGCCGCATCATCCTGACAGGAGACGTCCCCGGCCCGGATTCAGAAATCCCCGGATGCGCGTTCGCGTCCCGCTGCCCGGTCAAGATCGATCGTTGCGAAAAAGAATCTCCCGCGCTCCGCGAAATCGCCTCCGGCCACTCGGCCTCATGCTTCCTCGCATAAACAGCCAATATCCAATTAGAGTTGAATCTATTTATATCTTAGCGTTTGAATCGGATATCGCCGCTTGAACTTTGCGCGGTCAGATGTTGAGGATTTTCTCCGCCAGCGCGCGAAGGCTTTCGGAACCGGACAATAGCGAGTCCGCCTCCTCGTCTATCTCAAGAATCTCGTCGGAAGTCAGTATCTCTTTGCACTTGTCCATTATCTCTTCCATTTCCTCCTCGTACGGCAACGCGCTGTCGAGTATCCGGAAACAAAGATAGATGATTCTGATGTCAGCTCTCGAAATTGCCATTGAACCCGCTCCCTCCGCGTCATCCGGCGCAGAAAGATTGTATCATGCCGACGAAAATATTTGAAGTCCGGCCCGCTTAAAGATTGACCCTCATTTTTAGCAATGATATTTAAAAAACAACCGCCTATTCATGTCAAGCTATTCTGAAGCTCTTGATCCTGAAAACCGCCGCCGTAGTCGCCCGCTAAATTTTTCCGGGACTCCACTCGAAGTTCATTCCGTCCATCGCGCCCAGACCGCTGAGGAGTCCGGTCATGCCGCTCATAATTGTAGAGAACGCGAACAACGCCACTCCCAGACAAAACGCGACTATCGCCGCTATGAACAACGACCGGTTCGTGTTCGACACGTCCAGCGCCGCCTCTATGTTTCCGGCTATCGCCAGCGCCCTAATCTTCGACGCGTTCACCATTATCACTATTCCCAGAACAAGCACGACTGGGAACATAAAGTTCAGAGCGCAACAACACATGAGGGAAAAGATTGTCATAAGCGTTCCGTGCGCCATGTAGTCGGGAATTCCCACGCTTCTGAAATCAAGCCGCTGGTATGCGCGCGAGGGAGCCGAATTTGCATAGTAACCGCCGGGAGCCGCGCCGGCTCCGGGCGCGGTCTGCCCCTCGGGTGGAACCGCTCCGGCAGTTTCCTGCGCCATTGCGGAAAGCCTCGCGCCGCACGCGTAGCAGAACCGCGACTCATCCGCGTTCATCTTTCCGCATTCCGAGCAATACATGGAATTCCCTCCGTTCGCGGCGACGAATCGCCCTGATGCTTATTATATCCCTTTGCGCCGCGCTGGGAAAGCCTTGCCGCGCCAGCAACCGCCGCGTTTCATTTCATCTTACGCGGTTTCTTTTTCTTTGCCGCAGGCGCGGCTTGCTTTTCCGCGCCGCTCGGGATTCTCTTTACGATAGCGTGATTCTTTGCCATCTCCGCCGCAATCCCGGCAATCTCCTGCCTAAGACTCTCCGGTCCGAGCGCCTCTACTCCCTCTCTCCAACTCATTATCCAGCGTCTGATTTCCAAAGTTCCGGCCACTCTTGTCTTGAAGATTATCGAGCCGTCTTCGCGTTTGACGATTTCCTGATCGGGTTGCCAGCGGTGCTCTTCAATCAGGGGGGCCAGCTTTGGGGAAAACAAAACCTCCACCTCCGTCTCCGCGCCCTGAAAAATCGCCCAGCTTCTTCTCACATGCTCCTCGATTGAAAACCCTTCCGGATACTCGAACTTTTCCCCGGTCGCCTCTATGTCCTTCATCCTGTTCACGCGGAATGTGCGGACTTCGCCCCTGTTATGGCATCCGCCCAGCACATACCATGAATTGCCTCTGAAGATCAGGCCGTACGGGTCAATCTTACGGCGCGTGGTCTTGCCGCTGCTGTAGGAGTAATACGAACACTCGATGGTCGATCGCGACGCCACCGCCTCGTTCATCGCTTTGAGCGCGTGGTTAAGCTCCGAGCTGCCCTTGCCTCGAACGCTCACTTTTCCTTCGAGAGCCATAACCATCCGCCGGGATTCTTCAGGGAGAAGTTCGAGCAGTTTTGCCGTCGCTCCGCGCGCCAGCCTCGAATACACATCGTCCTTCTGCCCTTCGAGCATGGTTCCGCACATGACAAGCGCGAGAGCCTCGTCTATCGTGAACCGCACGGGAGGCAGCGCGCTCAAGCTCAGATACGAATATCCTTTTCCGTTGTACACCAGAGGGATATTGGCCGCGTTCAGTTCGTTCAGATCGTCGTACAGCCTTTTCTCTGATATCTCGAAATATTTGGCGAGTTTCTTCGGTCCCCAGTCAGGGTGATATTTGATGACGGTGAGAAGCTCAAGAAGCCTTGCGAGTCTGAGGTGTTTCGCCATGCGGCCTCCCGCGCCGCCGCGCGCGGCGCGAATCAGTATACCTCGAACCTGAAGAATCTCGAATCGCCCTCTTCGCTTTCCGCGCCGTCGGCGTACGGCGCAATGACGACCTTTACATGAGGCCCGGCGGCTATAGACCTTCCTCTGTCGTCACGCTCGTATGTCGCGCGGGCGGCAGCCTTGCTCGCGGCCATGTCCGCAGCCTCGGCAATAGACACCCTCGTTATCGTGTGAATAGATATTCTTTTGTCGGCAATTTCCGGCGCGCATTCGAAGTCCACATTCGGAGCTTTTCCGCTCCACGCTTCGAGCAGGTCGCCAACCCTCGCTCCGTCCACCGACATCGGGGCCAGCATCGCGTTCAAACCTGACGGCCTCAACTGAAAAAAAGCGACCGCCATCCAAAAACCGGCGAACAGAGCCATGCGGCGGGACGCCTTGCGGCTCCCTCTGAATCTAACGTCGAAAAGAAGTCTAATCGCTAACACAACGGGAAGGAGGATGAACAACGCCAGCGCGGCGTTGCTGTACGGCATCCACGCGGCGGCTGTTCCAAGCCCCGCCCCGGCGGTTAGCGCTATCAGAGAATCCATCGCTATTCACCCGCCGCCGCGAAGAGCCTGCGGCTCGCCTTTTCCTAAAATCCCCGCAACTCTTCCAAGTTCGTTCTGGCCATCGCGCCCACTTCGCCGAACGGAGCTATCTCCAGAATCTTCCGGAACGCCTCTTCCGCTTTCCGGCTCTCCCCAAGTTGCCTGTACAACATGCCCAGATTCATGTGGGCGGGCACAAAATATTCGCTCATCTCTATTATCTTCTTGTATCCGAGTTCCGCTTCCTGCAACAACCCCGTCTCATGCTTCTTTGCGGTTTCCTCGTACATATCGAGTATCACGTTTCCGACTTCCATTTCGAAAAACCTGTCTATGCCTACATTTATGAGGAGAGTCGCGATCGGAGCGAATATGAACCCGGCGGTGGTGAGAGCGACCGCCGTGGCTATCGGCACATCCACCAGCGTGCGCCCGTTGCTCTTGATTCTCACGCGCGTCAGGTTCGTCTGCCTCACAAGCTCTCTGAGCAAGTTCTGTATCTGCCTGCCGCTGACCTCGTAAACATCCGCCGCGTACGCGTTAAAATCGCCCGTCTGGTTCCTGAAATTGCTCAGCGTCTTGTCGTAATCGCTTCTGGATTCGGGGCGCGACAGTATGTTGTACGCGCGGTTCACTTCACGAAACGCCTTTTCGTCGCCGTTCCCGGTGTCGGGGTGTAGCTGTTTGGCAAGCCTGTAATACGCTTTTTTTATCTCGTCGGCCCCGGCTGTTTCCGGCACGCCGAGAATTTCATAGAAGTTATCCATCTTAAATTATCCCGCAAGAGAGCGCGAGCCTTCCCTGTCTGATTTAACTGGAGGATTCTTTCATCAGTTCGTCGGCGCCCGCCGGCGGGACAGCCTTTTTCCTGCGTTTTTCAAACAGCAGGATTACGATCCAGTAAGGCGCGAGCACGGCCAACGTCGCCAAGCCTGTCGCCCACTCCCTGCCCGCCACCGGCATCACCGGAGGAAGCGCGAACAGCACGAGAGCAACCGGAATAACCGCCGCCGCCGCCGGTTCGTAAAACGCGCGCCACGGAAACTTCAATCCGAACACTCTGACCGCCATCACGAAACACACCGCGCATCCGATCCACACCGGCCCTATGAATCCGGCCATAGGCCACAGTATGTTCCTCGTGTACGACAGCGCCGTTATCGACACCGTCATGGCAACCACCACCGCCACTAGTATGACCGCAGGTATCTGCGGTCTCTTCAGTCCTGTAAACATGTTGATGAGCACAAACAAAAGCGCAAGCCCGGAGCCGCCTATTACGCCGAGAACGCCTAGCGGGTGCATGACTTCGGCGGGGAACTCCTTGCCGTTCATTATCTCGATCAGCGGGCCGATAATCACTCCGAACAGAGCGATAAAGCATCCGATTATGGCCATCGACTGCGACATCGCTGAAGTGTAGTAGTGCTGCATCAGATCGCGCCTGCCCCTGTCTTCCGCTTCCGACATCGCAGGAATCACCGCCACGGCAATGCCAGTGATCAGCATCGGGGCAAGCCCGTATATGAGCGCGTTGCCGAAATGCCCGATAGCCGCTTCGCAGCTTTTCGACGCGGTTTCATAAGCGCAATTGCGCGCCGAACTGAAAAGCGGCCCTCTCATTCCCTCAAACGGCAGCCCGTTCATCCCGACCACGCGCACTATTATCGTCGTCAGGTTCTGAGCAAGAGTCATGCTGAAGAAAGCCACCGCCGTGATTCCGCCGAACTTTAGTATCCGACCGTACAACCCATGCGCGGACTTGAACGCGATAAGCCTTTTCACCGGAACCAGCCCGGTTTTTCCCACCACGTACAACGCCACGCCCAACGCTATGAGATGCCCTATCCCGACTCCCGCCACCGCGCCTACGACATCCCATCTGTCCGCGCCCGGCATCGCCCTGTGCGCCGCGACTATCAGCGCCGTCGACGCCGCGAATATCCCTATCGGATACACTATATTGCCGATTGTCATTAAATCGAGGCGCTGGAATCCGTTCAGAATTCCGTTCACCCCCCAGAACAGAGCCATGAAGGCTATCGTTATCATGAACACGATCGTCAAGGCCGCGGCGAAAGCGCTCATAGCGCCGGCCGACGTCGCAAGCAGAGAGGCCGCCGTCGAGACCGCCACCACTCCCAACGCGACCACGAACATCAGCCGGCAGCCGTCCGTCATGAATTTCAACGATTCGTCGAATTCATTTTCATAATGCTTCGACACGAAAGTGACTATGGTCTGCGGTATGCCTAGAGCGATCAATGTGGCCACGGCGTATGCCGCTTGAAACAACGGGGAAAAAAGCCCCATGCCCTGCTCTCCAAGAAGCCTCGGCGTGACCGCCATCCACATGGCCTGAAACACCCCGCCCGCCAGAAACCCGGCCATCGCCACTATCCCGCCCGCGTTGAACCTTTTTTTCTTCTCCTCGTCCGTCGTCCCCGCGCTGAACACATCTCCGCGCTTTTTCTTTTTCGCCTCTTCAGCCATCAGGTTACCGCCCGCGTTTGATTTGAACAAACCGCACGGCAATAAGTCTACCACCATACGGAGGAATAATGGAAGAGGCGCGCGCGTCCGGCTCCCTGCGCCCCGGCGTTTGCCTTTTCCGCCGCCCCGGTTAAAATGATTCCACAAGATTTGGAGGACCAAAATGATTCCTGTCGTTTCTTTTGTGGGAGACTCGAACACTGGCAAGACCACTATCGTCGAAAAGATTGTCGCGGAACTCTCATCGCGCGGATACAAAGTGGGAACGGCAAAATTCACCCGGTGCGACTTCGATCCGGACACAGAGGGAAAGGACACTTTCAGGCACACTGCCGCCGGAGCTTACGCCACCGCGCTTGTCGCCCCCCGGAAAACCGTACTTTTCATTCCATCCGACCCCGCCCCCTCTCTGGACGAAATCGTTTATCAGTATTTCACCCTAGCGGATATAGTAATCGTCGAAGGCGGCAAAGAGCAGGAATGCGATAAAATCTGGGTCAAAGGAGACAGCCCGGAGCCGAGAGGCTTCAACGCGGAAGACATGATAGCCGTCGCCGCTCCCTCGGCTTTAGAAGCTAGCGTCCCCGTCTTCGACCGAGACGACGCCAAGAGCATCTCCGACTTCATTCAGGACAGATATCTCAAAAACGTTTCGCGCAGCGAAGTGCGCGTCTGGATAGACG
>JAKQBV010000144.1 GCA_029573925.1 bacterium | reverse complement strand
AACGAAGCCACATATACCCTCGGGCTGGCCGGATTGCCGGATAAATACAGGTATCGCTTCACCGACAAAGGCACTCAGCTTTCTCAGGTGAAGTTCTCTCCGGGTATGACCAAGATGTCTCTTTCTTTAAAAATAACCGTTCCCGAGAAATTGCCTGACGAGGAGATGAAAGTCCCGCTCAGGTTCTTTGCTATGGTGGGAGAAGAAGAACCGATAAAGTACGCCGAGAAAAAAGGAACCCAAATATCTACAGAAGAACTGGCGACGCTGAAGATAGGAGTAGAGCGGCTTGAGTTGATACCGAGCGGAGTCGGGAAGTTCGAGATAAATTTCCCGACAATGTATTTTGAGATGAAATCCGGAGACAAGATAGAAACGAAAATGACTGTGAAAAACACAGGAAGCGTGAGGCTCGACGACATTCGTTTCACAATACAGAAGCCTGCCGACTGGGAAGTCCGCATGGAGCCTGAAGAAGTTGATTTGCTTGAGCCAAGGAAGGAAGTTGAAGTAAAAATGACAATGCAGCCTCCGGCAAATGTTGAAGTCGGGGCTTATGAAGTTCGATTGGAAGGAACAACCGAATATGAGGGCGCGACGGTGAAGACCGACCAGAAGAACATCCGCGTCCAAGTTTCGGCAAAAGCGAATCTTGCTCTGAGCGTTGCGATAATGGGCGGCGTTATTCTATTCATCCTGATTATCGCTGTTGTGACAATTAAGGTCAGCAGGAGGTGAACGGGATGAAGAAGATTCTTTCTTTATTGTTTTTGTTTGTTTTTTTAATTTCGACGGCCGCGTTCTGTCTTGAGGAAGCGAAAATCAAGGATGTGCGCGGCGAAGGCATAGACACGCTTATCGGAAAGCTTGAGAAAATCATACCTCCGCCTCCAATCACGCTTACTCTTGATGAGTGTGTCGAAATTGCTCTTCTGAACAATCCGGAACTTAAAATAAAACAGTCAATCCTAAATTCAGTCGATGGCGACCAGATGATTGACAGGTCAAGATTCTTTTCTCATGTCGATATAATCGGCAACTTCGGACGAAGCCAAGGCTCTCTACTGAAATCTTATTATCCAAGCCACAATCCGATGGCTGTGACTCCGCTGGGCGGATTGGACTCTGGCGGCTATTCTTCCGTTTCCTCCAGCGGCAGCTCGGATATCTCCAGTTTGGCCGCTCAGTTCGGCGTTAGCGACATATCCAGCCTGATGAGTTCCATCCCCGCGGAATACCAGCAACTGGCTGAACAGTATTTAAGCGGAGCATTCAGGCCGGCTTTGAACAGAGATGCCGATCAAGTCCTTCCGGAGTTTCCGGATTTCGACCCTGAACAGTTGCAAGCTCTAATCGATGCTTTGGCTCAGGTCGATCCGGAACAAATTACCGGGTTGATAAATTCGATAGAGAGCCTGAATAATCTTCTCGCTTCAACTTCCTCTTCCGATAGAACAACTCTGAACAACGAAATAGCGGTAAAGTATTCCAGACGCTTGTTGGAATGGGGAAGGGATTCTTCGTCTTCCGCTCAAATTAGGGCCAATAGAAGGCTTGCTTCGCATAACTATCAGCAGAAAGTTAGGGATGTCATCGCTAACGTAAGGACGTCGTTTTTTCATATTCTCCTTAAAAAGCAGCAGATTGAAACAAGACAAGAGCTTTTAGCCGCATACGAAGAAAATTTGATAAAGAAGCAAAAAAGGTATGACATCGCCAAAGACGTGCCGAGGATAGATGTTTTAACAGCGGAACTTGACGTTCTAGAACAGAAAAACAGGATTAATTCGCTCAAAGCCGCATTGATGAATAAAGAGTTGGAATTGCTCAAGCTGTTGGACATGCCTTTCGGAGCCAAAGTCAATTTCAAGGGCGAGCTTCAAGACTTCAATTACTCGTTGGACCAGATAGTGGGCAACACTGCCGACAATAGTTTTCATGTCGCCTATCTTCGGGAAGAACTAAAAGAAGACGAAAGAGAGTTCCGAGAGTTGGCATGGGACTATAAACCAGTTTTGACCGCGAAAGCGGGAGTCGAAAACCATAGAAACGCCGTAGGGCTTTCTCTCAACAACAGCAATCAGACTTACGGACTTGATTTGGGCGTGTCTCAACATCTCAATCTTCCCACATCCACATCATCTTTCGGGTTAAGCTCAAATCGCACCGAGAACAATTACACGTTGAGTCTCGGAGCAGTCTGGAACGTATACGACAACACCAAGCGGAAGGGCGTCGAGAAAAAGCACATTGAAAAACTTTCTCAGACAAGAATGGAATTCGGTCAGGCTCTTGTCGAGGAGGAAATGGAAGCGAGAAAGGCGCATCAGACTTTGATAGAAGCGATGGAACGCCTGAAGCTTCAGGAAGACATCGTCAATGTGGCGCGGCAGAGGCTTGAGATTACGTTGAAACTGCGCGAGTACGGAAAGGCTCAAGACTATCAGGTCGACCAGAGACGAAACGATTTCTTTTCTCAACAGGACAAGTATTTTTCAGAGCAGGAAAACCTAATCGGCGCGCAAGAGAATCTGAGGCGCATCATGGGGGTATTTCAATAAATCCGGCGAAATAATTATGTTTTTACTTTTGTAAAAAATATTGTTTTACTTTTACTGCGGCCGCTTGTAGTATTACAACGGCAAAAATAAGAACTTAATGCGAGGAGCTGATCATGGCGCAAAATGATGTCCTCTTAAGATGTTCTAACCTAACAAAAGTTTATGACAATTCAGTTCTAGCGGTGGATCATCTCAATCTCAACATCCATTCGGGAGAGATATTCTGCATGCTCGGCGCCAATGGAGCGGGAAAAACATCGACTTTGATGCTGATCCTCGGCTTCTCGGACCCGACAGAGGGAAGCGTTGAAATCTGCGGAATCGACGTCAACAAAAATCCGCTCGAAGCGAAAAAACACGTCGCTTATGTTTCCGAGAACGTGCAGTTATACGGAAACTTCACGGCAAGGCAGAACCTAGACTTTTTCACGAAGCTCGCGGGCAGGAAAGACGCGACGGACGAAGATTACAAAAACGTGCTTCTTAGAACCGGTTTGGCTGAAGAGGCCCACAAAAGGAAGGTCAAGGGCTTCTCAAAGGGAATGAGGCAGAGACTCGGCATTGCTATCGCCATTATGAAACAGGCAAAGCTGATTCTTCTCGATGAACCGACATCGGGTCTTGATCCAAAAGGCGGCATGGAGTTCCTCAGGCTGATTGACGATATGCGCAAGGAAGGGTGCGGAATTCTCATGACGACGCACGATATATTCAGAGCGAAGGAAATAGCCGACCGCGTCGGCATTATGAGTTCAGGAAACCTTGTGCGGGTTCTTGAGAAAGAAGAAGTTGAAAAATCAGATCTCGAAGATTTGTATTTGCAGTACATCAGCCAGAATATCACGCATGGAAGAATAGTTAGCGGCAAAAAATAAACGAGGCGCGCCGACAGGGCGCCCGGCTGCGGAGTTTCCAAATGCTATTTCAGATTATCAGGAAGGAACTTCTGCTGAATCTTGTCAGTTTTAGATTCATAATTTCCACCGTCCTTTTGTTCGTGCTTATAGTCGGCAGCATGAACATTATGGCTGTGAATTATACTAGACGACTGGCGGATTACTCGTCTGGCGTCGAGATGCACGCGGGCGACATCGATAAAATCAACACGCGCCCCATGTTTGAAGGGTTCGGAGTGACGCGCGACCCGCGACCGGCGATGTTGGGGATTTTTTCAATCGGCCTAGACCCCATTATGAGCCGCTCGTTTATGGTCCCCGGATACACCATGAAGATGGGAGATCAAGGGCAGGGCGGCAGGCTGTTTTACGGAGTCTCTAAACTGGTGGGCGTCATGCCCGAAGGCAGCAAGTATTCCAATCCAATATTCACTCTGTTTCAACCTCCGGATTTCGTGTATGTCATCAACATTGTTCTAAGTCTTCTGGCTATTCTGTTCGCGTTCGACGCGATTTCTGGAGAAAAAGAGAGCCAGACTCTTAAATTAATGCTCACCAATTCCCTGCCTCGCGATGTCATCCTATTCGGAAAATGGATTGGCGGAACGATATCCATACTTCTCCCGTTCTGCATAGCGTTTGGGATTGGAGCGTTGACGCTCTTAATCAGGCCGGACATATCGCCCGCTGAAGAAGCCACATCCAGAATATTAGTTATTTTTGTGCTGGCTCTTTTGTACATAGCGGTGTTTTTCTTAATCGGATTGGTGTTTTCGACATTTTCCGCGAGGTCATCGACATCGCTCGTGTTGTCTCTTTTCGCATGGGTATTGTTTGTTCTTGTCATACCGAATTTAGCGCCGGTCATATCAAGACAGTTCGTGTCGATGAAGCCCGCCGACGCGATTACGCGGGAGCTTGAGAGACAGGAAAGGGAAATGTGGGGAGACGGTGGCGGCAAGAGGGTCAGAGCGGAGATACCCGAAAAAGTCAGCGCGCTCGAAGACGCATGGCTAAGAAGGCTTGAAAGGCAGGCTTCGCTCGCGGTTAATATTTCCCGCGTTTCTCCTTCAGCCGCGTATATTTACGCCTCGTCAACGATGGCCGGAACAGGCATTTCGGATTATTTTTCCGCTAGAGACGAGGTTCTCAGACACAGACAGGAGCTAGGCGACGCCAGAGACAAATTCATGCAGGATGACAAATCGCAGGTTATTCCCGGTCTTTACATAAAAGTGGCGTCCGACCTTGTGCCTGAATTCAGAGACAAAAGACAGGACTTTTCAACGAGCTTGAATGATTCGCTCATAGACTTAGGCATTCTCGTCGTTTATCTGATAGCGCTGTTTATGGTCGCTTTCCTGAAGTTTTTGAGATACGACATTAAATAATTAAAACGGGAGCGCTTTCCGGCTATGATGATATCGCTGATTCGCAAAGAAATACTCGACAATCTGCTGAGCTTCCGATTTGTCGTGTCATCCGTGATTGTTGTTCTGATAATGACGCTCAGCGTCGGAATTCTCATGCAGGATTATTCCAACAGGCGCAACAATTTCAACCAGAACATCAACGCGCACTACGAGCACACGAAAACATACGACAACTATCTGCAACTGATGTTCAGCGGGATAGGAGTGG
>JAKQBV010000125.1 GCA_029573925.1 bacterium | reverse complement strand
GCGCGGGCGGCGGCGGCCAGACACGGCATCCATTGAGGAGTCAGAAAATTGTCGTCCGCGCTGATATACGGCCAGAAGCGCTTCGGCGGTTGTATAAGAAGAACTTTCATCAGCCCTCCGGCTGCAAGACGCGGCATGCGCCGCAGTCTCGGTCAGCTTCCGCTCTTGATTGCTTTCAGCGAATCGGCGGCAGCGGCGGTTATGGCGTCGATGTCGGCCTCGGTGTGCGCGGCCCCGACGAAGCACGCCTCGAACTGCGACGGCGCGAGATATACCCCGCGTTCGAGCATCAGAGAGTGGAACCTCGCGAAAAGCTTTGTGTCGCTTTTCAGCGCCTCAGCGTAATTTCTCACCGGGCCGGGAGCGAAGAATGCGCAGCCCATAGACGCTATCTTGTTTACGGCGACATCGGCTCCGTTTTCGCGAGCGCCTTTTTCAAGACCTTCAAAAAGCTTGTCGGCAAGAGCGGCCATCCTCTTGTAAGGGGATTCGTTAATGAGAATTTCGAGCGTGGTTATTCCCGCCGCGACCGCGATCGGGTTGCCGGACAGAGTGCCGGCCTGATAGACCGGGCCGGACGGAGCCATCATGTCCATTAGGTCCGCGCGGCCGCCGTATGCCCCGACGGGCAGCCCTCCGCCGATAATTTTTCCGAGCGTGGTAAGGTCGGGAGAGATGTTGAAGTGTTCCTGCGCGCCGCCGGGGGCAAGCCTGAATCCGGTGATCACCTCGTCGAAAATCAGCAACGCGCCTCGCTCGACCGTCAACTGCCGCAGGTCTTCGAGGAATCCCGGCTCCGGCAAAATCACGCCTACGTTTGCGGCCACAGGTTCGAGTATCACACAGGCGATTTGTCCGGGCAGAGCGTCAAAAAGTTTTTTTACGGAATCAATGCTGTTGTAGTCGGCGTTCAAAGTGTCGGCGGCAAGCGAGGCGGGGACGCCGGGGGAGCTTGGCTGGCCTGGAGTGAGCGCGCCGCTGCCGGCCTTAATGAGAAAGCTGTCCGCGTGCCCGTGATAGCATCCTTCGAACTTGATGATTTTGTCCCGGCGCGTGGCGGCTCTGGCGAGCCTGACCGCGCTCATAGTGGCTTCCGTGCCGGAGTTGACCAGCCTGACCTTCTCCACGCTCGGAACCATTTGCACGATGAGTTTCGCGAGCCGGGTTTCAGAGGCTGTGGGCGCGCCGAAGCTCGCTCCGCGCTCGGCTGCGGACTTCACTGCGGCAACCACTTCGGGTCTCGAATGACCGAGTATCAGCGGGCCCCAAGACGCCACGCAGTCTATATATTCTTTGCCGTCGGCGTCGATTATCCTTGCGCCTGTTCCGCTCTCGATGAATCTCGGCCCGCCGCCGACTGAACCGAACGCCCTTACAGGCGAATTCACGCCGCCGGGGATGTGTTTTAACGCTTCAGCAAACAGGTCCGCGCTGCGGCTCATCTGTCTTCCTCCATAAAAAGTTTGGTGTCGGATTTCTTCAACTCGCGCAAACTGAATAGTATTCTGAAATTTTCGATTCGCAGTTCTTCCGAAAGCAAGCGCGCCTGTTCTCTGACTTCGTCCTTGGTCGCGCCGTGTATCATTGTATAGAGGCGGAAGGGCCATTTGTCCGAGCGCGGGCGGGCGTAGCAGTGGCTGACGCAGTCGCGCGCGCTCATCGCGCGCCCCGCCTCTTCGATTCTTTCTTCAGGCGCGTCCCAGACAACCATTCCGTTGGCTTTGACGCCGGCTTTGCGGTGTCTGATGAACGCGCCCATCCTTCTTATAATTCCAGCCTCTTTCCAGCGGCGGGCGATTTCGAGCGCTTCAGCTTCAGACATGCCCGCGCGCGCCGCTAAATCAGCGTAAGGCCTCTCGCGCACGGGGAGGTCTTCCTGCAGAGCGCGCAGCAGCCTTATTTCCTTTTCCGCAAACTCCATACGGCCCTCATTTCGTAAGGTCGAAGTTCACTTTAATCTTAAAGATATGCGTCGCCGGAAGGTCGATAACTTCGTCGGCCCCCGAATTATTTCTTATGTCGTCGATGATTGCGGCCACTGCCGCTTCGTCGCGGGCTATTACGGTGAACCACATGTTGAACTCGTCGTCCCGCTCATAGTTGTGAGTGACCTCGCTAAACCGGTTGATATAATC
>JAKQBV010000104.1 GCA_029573925.1 bacterium | reverse complement strand
TCGTCTGCCTTCCTGTCCGGTACGACATTGTAACAGAGCGGGAAAACAGCGTCAACATTGGCAAAAGTATATATCAGCGCCGTCGAACCGGATTGCGCGATTGTCTATATCGCGCCCGGCAAACGTCTTGATTAAGCTAAATCTTCAAAATATGAGTTGTCTTCAGATTCTTCTTCCGACAATTGTTTTTCATCGCGACTGTTCAGTTCTCTCATTAAGCCGGAGAGGTTAAGTCTGAAGCCGGCTCTCGCGGAAAGATCGACATCCGCAATCTCTGCCGCCATAGCGACGGGTAGCGATGCCGCAAACAATGTCCTGATGGCTCGTATCTCAGGTCCCGCTTTCAGCATGACCGCCATTTCTTTTTCGTTCGATATCGCAAAAAGATTGAACAGGCTGACTGAAAGAAGAGCTTCTCCCGCGTCGAACAGTTCAGGATTCTTGCTTCGGCGCATGATTCTGACCGGGCCGAGCTTAAGCATCCATTCGTGAATCCGGTCTTCGACGATGTCTCCGCCCAGTTTGGTTATCTTTCGCTTGAAATCTCTCTTTCTCAGCATTCCGCCCAGAAGACTCATGCCGACGCCGTATTCCGTCCTGACATCCAGATTCTTTTCAAGCGCGTTCTTTATGTCCATTTTTCACCGCCTTGTGGTCATTGCCGATAACAGCGACAAAAGAAATCGAGCAAATATATTCAAGCGATTCAGTATTTGCTTCGCTCCACTCTGAATTCGTTGAACGTGTCGAAAAAATATTTGAGTTCATCCGCAAGCTCTGTGGTGTTGAGCCTTCGGCCTGAAAACAGATTTGAGTCGGGGCCGAACAGTTCTTGAAAATAGTAAGATGAATCGACGAGGCGGAGGAATATCTCGTCGAGTTGGACACAATCGTTCCACGGCGGTTCGGGAAGCGTTTCAATCGCGACGGAAAGAGCATCAGCTTGTTTGCGGGCTTTTTCCTTGAACGCCGCATCCTCGATAGCCATTTCTTCATATTGTTTCAGCAGGTCGCGAATCTCTTTTGCCGCCGCGTAAAGGTCATTCGCCACTTTGTCAGCTTGTTCGATATACACCTCGCGGGGAAGCCCTGAGTATCCCATGACGGTGTGCCTCGGAAGCAAGGCGTCCATCTGGTACTCGATGACAGGTTTTTTATCGCCTTTAGCCCAGTACAGGCGCGCCACCCACCACTCAGGGTCATGCCTTGAGTCGCTCTCGCTTGCGTAAACTCGGATGGTCATCTGCGTGGATTGGAATTTTCTATAAACATTTATCCGATGAATCCACTTGCTGTGCATTTCCAGCAGAGCCGCTTGCATTGTTTTCTCGTCAGGCTTCGCATCCGTTATTAGAATTTTTATCTCAATAACAGATCTGTTCTCTTCGTCAGACACGGAAGAATCAAGAAATCTGAATCCTTCGGGAGCGTAGGTTTCATTAGAACCGGAAGTTTCGGGTTGATTGCCGTCTGGAAGGTTTTTATCGCATCTCTGCATTGCCGCTATAATGATAAAAAGCAAAATTACGAATACCAAGCCCGGCAGCGCAAGTCTTGTTCTTCTGTGCGCGCCCATCCGGGGGAACAAGATAGTCCTCAATGTCAAAGCTATCATTGTAAGCATGCTTGCCGCTAGACTTGCGGGAGTCTTCTTCGCGCTATCTGCTTCTTCACTTTTTTTATTCTTTGTGGAAGATTTCGGATTCACGATTGATTTACGATTTGCTTCGCCGGATTCATTCTGGACTATTTTGCGTGGGGCGATTTCGGCTTCTTCGCGCTTTTGACGTGGTTGTTCAGTTTTGGCATTGACTAGAGGAGCGCCGCATCCCGCGCAGAACTTCTTGCCTTCAACCGCTTTTTTTCCACATACAGGACAAAACATCGTATTTCCGCCGTTTTTCTTGAGGGGAGCAGATATACTTCATTTGCTTAAATGGATTCCCGTTTTCGGGAATGACGGCGTGAGAAGTATATTCCGCTCTCAATTATTCTATTTTTCATATATTCTAGTGTCTCGGAAGGAATTTATAAATTTTTTTCGTTATATTATCGACATGAGAAAAAACAGCATTCTTTTTCCTGATTCCCCCTAATTTTCAGATAGTGCGAGAAGATAATCGGGACAGGGAGAAGTTCTGGCGGCGACGTAGACAAATCGAGAGATCATCTTCCCTGATTTGAAACGGCGGTTGAAGCGGTACTGGAATTCGGCGAG
>JAKQBV010000103.1 GCA_029573925.1 bacterium | reverse complement strand
CCCCCTCAGTGCGCCCGCCCCACGCCGCAAACGAGCTGCACGTGGTTCGAAAATCGAATCCCGCCCCCATTCCAAGCCTCTTCGCGTCGTCCGGGTTCAACCAGCTCATCATCAGCTTCTTGTCGTGCATGTCAGAAAAATTCGGCAACGCTATCCCCGTCTCCACCAACTGCGGAGAAACATCGAATCCCGCCTTGTTCGCCCCCTGCGCTATGCCGATTATTTCGTCCTTATACTCACTCGGCACATGCGGCTCGTTTCGCTTCCACACATTCCGGCAGGCGCGGAAGATCAACGTCTTTTTTATATCTTTCGGGTCGGATGCTTTCGTGTAAACCTGCATCACAGATATTATCTTGTCTCCCAACAGACAGCCGTACTGCCTGCCCATCTCCTTGTGAGTCCCCCTCACCCGCGCCACAAGCAGCGTCCCGTGCGACGCGTCCGTCTCATACAGGACGCCGTCACCGCAGCGCCTGACCTCTCTCAATTGCCCCGCGTCCGCCCATAACTCAGTCGCCCCCGCCGTCCGCGCAAAACACATCATTAAAACCACAACCGCCGCAATCGCCTTCACAACCATGCCGTCTCTCCTTGTTTGTTTCATGTTAATACATCCGTCTTCATGATAGAACGATATGACACGATAACAATAACACATGAAAACAACTAATGCGGTATTGTTTTATGTTTTTTTCTCTCGGAATATCTCTTAGACACAGCTTTTTATTTGAACCCGTGTTCGCCGATGGGCGCGCGGCATTTTTTCGAAATCATTTGACAACCCGCTTCGATAATAATAATCTATAATTAGACCGACTGGTCGGGTTAATTATGAGACGAGCGAGCGACACAGCCCAAGAACGCCGCAGGCAGATATTCGAGGCTGCTATTGCGGTCATTTCCGAAAAAGGCTTTCACAAAGCGACTATCAGAGAGATAGCCGCCGCCGCAGGTCTCGGCAAAGGAACCATTTATCAATATATCGATAAAAAGGAAGACCTCATCCCTCTCATCGCGGAAGTGGGCATATCCCTGATGTCCGCGAAGATTTCTGAGGCCGCGAGTCTGGACGCGCCGCCTGAGGAAAAGCTAAGAATCGCCATAGAGTCCCAACTGGCGCTGTTCGATGAGCATTCCCGGCTCGCCGAAGTGATGGGCGGCGAGATCGAGCGGATAAAGCACGAGGACAGCGAACTTCTTACGCGCGTTTTCGAAGAAAGATATCTTAACGCTCTGGCCTCGCTTGTGTCCGAAGCGGCGGGACGCGAACGCTTCAGCAAGGGGGAATCTCTTGTGATAGCGGAGCTGATCGCCGTCATGTGCCTGTTGTGGTCCCATTCAGTCTTGGCAAAGAAGAACGCCGGAGGAATAGAAGCATACGAAACGCTGCTTGAAGAGTTCGTTCTACGCGGCGTGTCAGGAAGACGGAAGGAGGCCGAGAATAGCTAAGCGGGAAGAATATGTGGAAGCCAGACGGCAACGAAGGAGAAGACAGATATTCAACGGAGCGACGAAGGTGTTCGCGCAGAAGGGATACAGTTCCGCCACCACGCAGGAAATTGCGGACGCCGCCGGTCTGGCGAAAGGCACGCTTTACGAATACGTTCAGAGCAAGGAAGAAATTCTCATGCTTACCGTCAAGGAAGGGCTGTCTCTCATTAAGGCAGAAACCGACAAAGCTCTTGCCGGGCTGGAAGACCCGATGGACAGGTTGCAGGCCGCGCTCAGGGTCCAACTGAATTTCGCCAAGAAATACAGGCACGCCGCCCGCGTGCTGCGATTGGAAATCTTTGATCTTAGCGAGAACGGCAGGAAGTTTCTGTCGAAGATCGTGGACGATCACATCGAAATGTTTCGGGCGTTTATCGACGACGGGATTGAAAAGGGACGCCTCAAGAAACTGGATTCGCGGATAGCCGCGGAGTTGCTCATGCACGCGTGCTCTTTCTACTCCGATTACGGGTATCTGCCGCACCAGAAAATCCCGCTCAACGACATCACGAACTTCATAATCGACAATTTCGTTCAAGGGATTGTCGCTGAATAGCAAAGCAACGCCGAGCCTCGAAAGAGGCTGCGGAATAAAAAGAGCATACGGGGGGCAAGCCTGAAAATGGACGGAAAAAAAGGAAGGCCGGAATAATAGCGGTTGCGGCGATATGCCTTGCGATCGCGTCGGGGTGTTCGGACAGGAAGACGGACAAGACCGGGCCGGGAGCGACCGGAGAGGCGGCTCGCGAAGCCGTGTCGGTGGAAACGGCCCCCGTCGTCGTCAGGGCTTTCGAGGAAGTCGTAAGGTCTCAGGGGTCGCTGTCGGCGAAAAACTCCGCCAATGTGTCCGCGCGCATTCCGGGGACTCTAGTCGCCGTATATGTCAGCGAAGGCGACGCGGTGTCGGCGGGCAGAACCAAGCTTTTCGAAGTCGATTCGATAAAGCTAAAGAACGCGGTCGAGATAGGCAGGCAAGACCGCGCCGTAGCCGAACAAGGCGTCAGAGCCGCCGAAGCCAGCCTCGAACAGGTCAACGCCCAGTTGCTCAAGATGGAAAAAGACCTTAAAAGGATAACCGGACTGTATGATAAAGATGTCGTTTCCAAAGACAGCTTGGAAAAAGCGCAGTCGGGACACGACCAATTGGCCGCCGCGAAAAAACAGGCGGAAAGCGCGGTTTCTCTGGCCCGCGAAAGGCTGAAACAAGCCGAGATCGCCTTGAATATCACCAAGAAAGACCTAAGCGACACTCTGATATACGCGCCTATCAGCGGGCGGGTCGCCATGCGGTTTACCGAAGTCGGCGAGATGGCCGCGCCCGGCTATCCCATTATCAGAATCGAAGACACCGCCGTCCTTGAAGCCTCGGCTTTCCTGCCGGCCCAGTGGTTCGCGAGAGTCAAGGAAGGCGAAACGGCGGTCAGGCTCGAAATCGCCGGCGTGGAATTCGAGCCTAAAACAATCACATACAAAAGTCCCACCATTAACCCGAAACTGAGGACATTCGAAGTAAAAGCGTTGGTGACGAACCCGCCCGACGGCGTCGCTCCGGGAGCTATGGCCGGCTTGGCTGTCGTTCTCGGAACGCGAGAATCTATAGCGGTTCCCTCCGACAGCGTCCGCGAATTGCGCGGCGGGAACGTCGTTTTCATTATCAGGGACGGCAAGGCCGAGATGGTTGAGGTCAAAACCGGACTTGAATCGGGCGGCTTCGTCGAGATACTCGAAGGAGCCTTGTCAGAAGGCGACTTGGTGGCTGTCAGCGGGCAGCGGTTCCTCGACGACGGGACGCCTGTGAGCGTCAGGCGGGAGGCGGAATAATGTTTCTTTCCGACGCGTCAGTGCGCCGCCCCGTCGCGATGCTCTGCCTGATCATCGCGCTCTCATTCCTCGGCTATAACGCCTATCCGACAGCATTGAGGACTGCGCCTGTCCGCGCTCGACCTTTGAGTCCGCCGGGTTCTCCGTCTCGCTCGCAGTCGGAGCCGCCGCAGCCCTCGAAGCCCTCTCGCGAGAACGCCACGAAGCCGTCATTGTCGATATGGACGCCGCCGGCATTGAAGGACTCGACACCTGCCGCGCCATCTTCGGCCTCGGCGCAAACACCCCGAAAATCATCGCTGTTTCCTCCGACTCCAGCCTCTCTGCCAAGCTTGGCTGCTTTATGGCGGGCGCGAACTCATTTCTTTCTAAACCTGTTCAAACCATTGAGTTGCTTGGTAAAATAGAATATATAGAATCATATAATGCGCGCTCCGGGGACGCAGACCCGGTTCCCGGTTGAAACAAGGCTTGAGCGAACCCGGATCAGGGTTCACCGCTTTATAAAAACCACAGGGAGGGACACGCCATGACCGGCAAGGAATACGCAAGAATCTACGACTCGTTCACGTTTGAATCGTTCGGCAACATCGCCATCTTCAGATTCATGGGCAAAGCTCTTTTCAACGCCGCCGGACTTTGCGACATGGATCAGTTGAGCAAGACTTTCAAGGAATGCGGCGACAGCAAGAACCTCAAAGTCATCATCGTCGCAAGAACTTCCGAACAGAAGGACATGCGCGAGTACGAGGAATTCATCGATTTCGCTTCGAAAGAAAAAGACAGGCTCAAAATCCACAGAATGCTGAATTTCTACAGCCAGTTCATCGTCGAGTTGTACTCGCAGGACAAGTTCGTCATCTCGATGGACAGCGGCAACATAGTCGCCCAGTTCCTGAACATGAGCCTCGCCTGCGACTACAGGATAGTCGCCGACGACACCGTCATCCAGAAAGGATATTTCAAGACCGGCATGGTTCCCAAAGGCGGCGCGACATTCTTCCTTTCGTCCATCCTCGGCAAATCCAAAGCCTACGAGCTGCTCCTGTCGGAAAATGACATAACCGCCGCCGAAGCTCTCTCGCTGGGACTGGTGGACGAGATAGTCCCGTCCTCCGAACTGGAAACAGCCGCCTTCAAAAAGGCCGAGCATTTCGCCCGCATCCCCGGCAAAACTCTCGTAGGAATAAAAAAACTTATGAACTATAAGGTCAAAGAGCTTAAAGATTACTTAAAATATGAGAACGACATCATCGCTGAAACTTTCTGGAAACAGGGGGACTGACATCCGATTAGCAAGGAGCCAACAATATGAGAAAAGTCATAACCGCAATATTGGCCGCGTTGGCGCTCGCGGCCGCGCGCTGCCCCGCATCCGCTCAGGAATCCTCGGACTGGGCTTCCATGAGCAACTATCTCCACCAGCTCGGCATTTCCCGCGAGGACGCCGACAGAGTCAAGGACGCTATCGACAACCGCGCGTTTCCGACAGTAGACAAAGTCGAGATATCGCCCGCTTCTCCGCGCGAAAACGAGCCTGTGACTGTATCCGCCGTCATCGAAAAAGCTCGTAAAAGAGAGACAGCCGAAGTATGGGAGGCTTTCATCAACTACACCGCCGACGGCGGAGCTTCTTTCTCAAGAATCAGAATGGAGAGAACTTCGTCCTCCGGCGATGTCTGGAAGGGCGTCATCCCCGGACAGCCGTCCGGAACGGAAATCATGTTCGGCATACACGCGGTGAACGCGTTCGACGAAGCTTATGTCGAGAACTTCTGCGCCGTCGAAGTCGTGGTTGGCGCCATGTCAAAAGAAGCAGATTGCCGCGCCGACACTCTCGACTGCCCCGCGCTTCGCCCCTCCGGCTGCCTCTTCCCGATGTCAATTCCTCACAACAGGCTCGACGGGGCCGCGTTTGAGTACAGCGGCGCTCCTGAATCGCTTTTCATACGCTCTTCTAGAGTAGGTTTCTCGCAGGACCGCGTCCTCATGACGGTAAACACGCAAGGCAGAGTGTCTCCCGGCAGGCTCTCTCCCACCGCCGCCAACATCTACGTCGCCGGATGGCTGAACCCTGACATCTCCAGCGGAGACACCGGCATGGAAGCGATTCTCCGCCAAGGCGCGGTTGTTATTTACGCCCCTCTGAATATTTCCAATAAATGCGCCCTCTACTACTTCCACGGAAGCGAAGTCGTCGCCGACAACAAGTCCGCCGTCTGCGCGGCGGATGAAAACCGCCTCGCTATCTCCGTGGACCGCAAAGCTTTCAAAGACAATCCGAGCCGAACCTTGGAATTTATGTTCATGACCTTCGTTATGACGCAGATAAATCCCGCCGATGTCGAGCTAGCCGATATTTCGTTGATAACAAGAGTCGCCTACAGGAAACGCGGCTATCGAGTCGAATAATCGCTCCCGAATCCTAATGATGGATTCGGGTTCAACTACAAGATCGCCCTTTATTCGGTTTTCCGGATTGTTCTCCTAAAAAATCCGGGCAAGGGTTTCATTTGAGAAGATATCCGGCGGCGGCAAAGAGGAACCAGCCGCCGAAACCTACGAGCGCGGCTCCGCACACGGAGACTATCGCTCTGTAAACTTTATCCGTGAGCATCTTCCTTCCGCCGCTCACTCCGAGAGATATCGCGCTATACCATAGGAAATCAGCGGATATGTGGCCGAGAAAGAAAGCGGCGACGCCCGCGACGCCAAGTTTCAAGGAAGAGATAAGATAGCCCAGCCCGATGGTGGCCCACCAGAAAATCCAATAAGGATTTGAAACGCTCGCTAGAGCGCCCGCCGCCACTGGGTTCGCAGCCGCTCCGGCGGGCTTTTCTTCGCCGCCGCCGATATTCAGCGACATGCCTCCCGCCGAGCGCGCCATGCCGCCGCCCATCCATAACAGCGCCCCGCCGCCGAGAAGCGAAATCGCCCCTTTTACCGCGTCCTTCTGGATTATCGGCCCCAGACCGTATATCAACGCCGCTATAAGAGCAAGCTCAAGCGCCGCATGTCCCAGCATCAGCAGAGGACCGGAGATGAATCCGCGCCGCGCCGCGTGCGCCACCGTCAACGTCAGAAGCGGGCCGGGCATCAGCGCGCCCGAAAGCGCTATCACAAAAGCCCCTCCAAATATCGCCGCTATTTCAGCGCCCATCGCTTTTCCTCGCTCCACGCGCGTTTCGTTCGCTTTTCATCTCCGCGATTATAACCCCGCCTCTAATCTCCGACAACAATCCGCAGCGTCTTCGCGCGCGCGACAACGCCTCCGGCGGTTCAAGGAAACTTTGAAAAGTTTCCTTGAAAATCCTTCAAACTTTTCCTTGCGCGTCGTCTCGACGCTCCTGTGAAAATGTTTAAGAAGAAGATTATTAAAGAAAACTCTACCAATATCTTTTTTACACGATAAGCGCCGAAAGCGGAAGCGAAGCTCTGCCTTTGGCGCTAGCGCGAAATGTTTTGAAAGGGATTTTAAGGGAAAACTTTTTCAAAAGTTTTCCCTTAATCGCCCTGCCCTGTTGGTTTTTCCTTTAGAGAAAAAATGTGGTCGCGAAGGGTGGAAAAAGCGAATTTGAGAGGGGCGGCGTCTCTTTTCAGGCGGGAGAGCATTATGCCGCCTTCGAGGGCCATGATGATATACTCTGAGAAACCGGACGAGTCGATATTGGAGGGCAATTCGCCTTCGCGGCGGGCGTCTCTGACAAGCTTCTCGACCATCAATCGCCAACGCTCGAAGAAAGCGGCGGTCCGTTCGCGGAGTTCAGCGTCCGCGTCGCTCATTTCCAGCGCGAAATTGGCGAACAGGCAGCCGCCCGCGCAGTTCCTCGCCTCAATAAGCGCCGCCAGCGCTCCCATCATCGCTCCAAGCTTCTGCGTCGGGGAAAGCCCTTCCGCTTCGCAGGTGGCGTTCATGACGTCGAAGAATATCCCTTCCGCCTCGTCCATCACCGCGAGCGCAAGCGCTTTCTTGCTGTCGAAATGAAAATAAAAATTGCCCGCCTTGACGCCGCTTGCGGCCATCAGGTCGCGCATAGACGTGCCGTTGTATCCCTTTTCCAGAAACAACGGCAATGAGGCCTCTATGATTCTGAGGCGTGTTCTGTCCGCTTTTGTCACATTTTCAGCCATATCTTTTCCTGATTCCCCCTAATTTTCAGATAGTGCGAGAAGATAATCGGGACAGGGAGAAGTTCTGGCGGCGACGTAGACAAATCGAGAGATCATCTTCCCTGATTTGAAACGGCGGTTGAAGCGGTACTGGAATTCGGCGAG
>JAKQBV010000078.1 GCA_029573925.1 bacterium | reverse complement strand
GCGCCGTCTTTGCCGCTCTAAGAAAATCCGCCGCATCCGCCGGACCGTTTGCCGCGCGGCGCATTCTGTCTTCGACGTCCTCCCGCATGGCCAGCAGCCCGCGCGACATCGCCGTCTCATAGTCAAGAATGAGATGCCCCTGCCATGTACCGATAGCGGCGGCGGGCGAGATTATAGTGACTTCCCGCGCTGTGGCCGGCAAAGCTTCGATGAACTCTGAAAAACTATCCGGACAAAGACGCAGCGCGGCCACATCCCGCCTCACTATGTCGGCGGCGGTTTTACCGCGCCAGTAAGGAAGTATGTCTTCCAGCAATTCTCGTCTGTCTGCGCTTCGTATCCTGTACGGGTTTACCCTGCGCCTGTCCATCGTTGCGCTCCCGAGAGAGGGCGGCGGAACATCGAACTTCGCGGCGGAAACCGCTGCGCCGATAACATCCGGGATGGAATAGTTGCGCGCCGCGAAACGGGCAAACTTCAGCGCCGATTCCACCTTCCGTTTCGCCATTTCCGCCGCGTCAAGCTCCACTTCAAGAGTCTGATTGAAAAGCCCGCGCTCAATGTCTATCGGAATGCCTACGTAGTTCTCAGTCCACGCGCCTGCGATCCTGTCCGCCGCGTCCACGTGGATGTCCATTTTTTCGAAAACGTTTTTCATTGCGAGAGCGACGCGCGACCCTGCGGACATTCTCTCGCTGTCGGTCTCCCTGTGGCTTTCCGTATATAACCGCGCCCTCTGGATGGATATGAAAGGGGTTTCCGTTCGGTATCTCTCGCGTATGCGAGCGATTCTGTCTTCACAATGCGGTTTGCTCATTTTGCTCCCGCCTTTCGTGTCTTTCCCTTTCTTTTTTCAGAAGACTGCGCGCGCTTAGCCAAATCCTCCATGTCCTGCCGCATACGCTCCTCTACGATTGCCGAGGCGGCGCGCTCGTCCCCGGATTCAATAGCGTCCACAAGCCTCAGATTCAAATCCTTTATGCTCTCTCTCCGACCTTCGTCTAAATGTGAATACATCGGGCGGAACGTCGCAAACATGCCTTTCATAGTGTTTATCAGGCAGACGAAAGCGCGGTTCTTTGAGGCGAGCGCGATAGTCAGATAAAAATCGTAATCCCACTTTCCGCTTAAAAGCTCCGGCGAGCCGTCGGGCGGACACTCTCCGGCCACGCGGCGCAACTCCTTAATATCAGACGCATCCGCGCGCCGCGCAGCAAGAGACACGACCATTGCCGACATAAGTCTTCTGGCCTCGTCCATGCCAAGAAGAAGCTGCGGCTCAAGCTCCGCGCCTCGCCCCGCCTGAAAATTTATGAAGTCCAGATTCGCTTCTCGCCTGAAATCTTTAACGTATATTCCGTCCCCCTGACGCACCGCCGCCAACCCCATGTTTTCCAGCCTTCGCAGCGCCTCCCGCAACGATGTCCTTGTGATTGAGAGACTCTGCGCCAGTTCGCGCTCCCCCGGCAGCCGCTCTCCCGGTTTAACTTCTCCAGAGACAATCATGTCCACAAGCTGCGCGAGCGCGTCTTCAGAAATCCTGTTTTTCGGGACAGGGCGCAACGCGAGGACTGAAGGGGGATAAGCGCTCGCGGGCTGTTCGGAAGTTTTTTTTCTCGGCATAAGGGCCTCGTAATGGTACATTGGTCCAACCAATATGATTATATCTCCATCTCCCCATCGCGTCAAGCCCCCCACTAGCGCCTCTTGTCTCTCGCGTCGAATCTTAACCCTTGATTTTCCTCGTGAAAAATCCGCCTATGATAAAGGCTGTCAACCCACCGTAACCCAACCCTCATCGAAAAGGGGTGGAGGGGCGGGTAGGTTTTAGAATACGA
>JAKQBV010000091.1 GCA_029573925.1 bacterium | reverse complement strand
CCCGTCAGGTCTCTCAAGGCCGAAAACTGCGAGATCGTATTCTAAAACCTACCCGCCCCTCCACCCCTTTTCGATGAGGGTTGGGTTACGGTGGGTTGACAGCCTTTATCATAGGTGTATGTTTCAGGGGTTGATAAAGTAGCGGTTTCAGCCTGCCGGCTCAGAGGGCGAAGATGAGGAATCGGTTGCGGCGGGCGGTTCGATTTTCTTCGTTTCCACCGAGGCGGTCTGCTCTGGTTTGTTCTCTGCCGGAGCAGAGATGCCTTTTTTGAATTCCGTGATCGCGCTGCCGATGGCTTTGCCCATTTCGGGCAGTTTCTTAGGCCCGAATATAAGCAGCGCCACGACGACCACCACCACTATTTCCATCGGTCCCGGCGTGAATGCCATATTAGTTTCATCTCCATATCAATTTGTCCTAATTATAAACAGTCAATAAAATAAATCAATCGCAAGAAAAATGTGCTTAACTGTCCATTTCAGCCTGATAGGAACTTCTGACGTTCGGGCCGGATTTTACCCATGTGAAGCCGAGCGAGCGGGCGAAGCGTTCCCAGTCGTGAAACTCATCCGGAGAGACATATCTGCGGGGGGGCGGTAGCGCGCGGGACGGTCGCAGGTACTGTCCGAGTGACACGCGGTCGACGCCCGCGCCGCGAAGCGAGGCGAGCGCCGCCTCCGCTTGCGCGTCCGTCTCGCCGAGTCCGAGCATTATGCCCGATTTGGTTAGTTGTCCGGGCCGGATGGATTTTGCCGCTTCCAGAATTTTCAGCGACCTTGAGAAATCTCCCTGCGGCCTCATCTCAGGAAACAAGGCTTCTACTGTTTCTATGTTGTGGCCGAACACATAAGGAGATGATTGCAGGACGGCGGAGACTCCGCCGGTGTCGCCCTTGAAGTCGGGCGCGAGGACTTCCACGCGGCAATTTGGGGAAGATCTGTGGATTTCAGAGACGGTCAGCGCGAAATGCGCCGCGCCGCCGTCCGGCAAGTCGTCTCTGGTTACGGAGGTGACGACGACGTATTTTAGGCCGAGAGCGGCAACGGCTTCTGCCACCGACGAAGGTTCCGCCGGGTCGAGTGGGGAAGGCGAGCCAGAGCCGACTCCGCAATACGCGCATGAACGCGAGCACACAGGTCCCATCAATAGAAATGTTGCCGAACCCGCGCTCCAGCATTCGCCTCTGTTCGGGCATTTCGCTTCGTCGCAAATAGTGTTAAGTCCCCTCGACGAGAGGATGTTTTTCAGATTGACGAACTGTTCTCCGTTTGGGAGTTTCGCCTTGAACCACGATGGGAGGCGCGGGTTGTTTCCGTGCTTGGAGCCGCTCATTTGATTTTTCTTATAGCGAGGTCGGCCGCTTTGGTGAGGCAGTCGTAAGTCTGTGAGACGGGAGGGCAGTAGGCGAGTTCTACGTCGCTCAACTGTTCCAGCGACATACCGGAGCTGATGGCGGCGGAGACGACGTTGACGCGCCATGCGGCTCCTGAGCCGACGGCCTGCGCTCCGAGAACTTTCCGGGTGGCCTTGTCGGCTATAACCTTTACGGTAATCTCGCGTCCGTTCGGATACCAGTCGGGTCTGGTTAGGTCTTTGAGTTTTCCGATGACGGGGTCGAACCCGGCGTCTGCGGCGGCCTGAGAGGTGAGTCCGACGGCGGCAATTTCCATCTCGCCGACTTTGGAGACGAAAGCGCCGACGACGCCTTTGAAAGTTTCGTCCGCGCCCGCCGCGTTGGCGCCCGCGATTGTTCCTTGCCTGTAGGCGATGGTCGAAAGAGGCATCCAGCAGCGTTGTTTCCGGATGAGGTCGAAAGTTTCCGCGCAGTCGCCGACGGCGTAAACCGAGGGGTCGCTGGAAAGCATTTTTTCGTCAGTCACGACGCCGAAGCGGGAGACGTTCAGCCCGGCGTCCGCCGCAAGAGCCGAGTTGGGCCTGACGCCGGCGCCTACCACGACGATTGAGAAGGGAACGGTTTCGCCATCCACAACCGCTTCCTCCACTTGCGAGGAGCCGCGAACGGCCTGCACGGAAGAGCCGAGCCGCAGCGCGATTTGTTTCTCTTCAAGGTACTGTTGAAGGATAGCCGCCATGTCGGGGTCGAGCGCTCGGGGGAAGACGCTGCCGAGAGTCTCGACGACGGTTGTTTCGCAACCCATGTCCGAGAGCGCTGAAGCGGTTTCCAGCCCGATGGCGCCCGCGCCGATTACGAGGGTCTTGCCTATCGCGCGGGCGGCGGCGCGCAGCCGGGACGCGTCTTCCGGAGTCGCCACCGTGAATGCCCCTTTGCCCAGCAACGCTTCAAGTCCTTCAACTGGCGGAACAAGCGGCGTAGAGCCGGTGGAAATAATCAGTTTGTCGTAAGCGAAAAATTCCTCGTCGCCGCTGAACGCGCTGTGTGCTCGGACAGTTTTCTCGGCGAGGTTTATGTTGTCCGCAATGTAGTTTTTGTAGTGGGCCACCCGCATGGCTTTCATGTTGAGGTCGTGTTTGAGGCTGTCTATGCTGCCGATGGCTCCTTCTACGGCGTAGGGTATGCCGCATGGGTGCATGAGGTCGTAGTCCTTGCGGTCTATCACTACGATTTCAGCGTTGCGGTCGGTTTTTCTGGCCGCCAGAATAGCGGCGAAACCTCCGGCTCCGAGTCCAACGATGACAATCTTCGCCATAACGGATCAGCCTTTCTTGGGGAGCGAGTCCGCGTCAGTGGCTTTCAGAGGCGGCGTGCTCTTTGTACTGCTCGGCGTTCATGAGGGCGTCCGCGGCTGACGGGTCGCTCATCTTCAGCTTGAAAATCCAGCCTTCGCCGTAGGGGTCTGTGTTTATCAGTTCCGGGGCGTCCCGGAGAGCGTCGTTGACTTCGATGACTTCGCCGGATACGGGGGCGTAGACGTCAGAGACAGCTTTGACGGATTCGACGGCTGCGATGGGCTTGCCGGCTTCCGCCGAGGCGCCGACTTCGGGCAGCTCGACGAATACGACGTCGGTGAGTTGATGCTGGGCGAAATCAGTGATGCCGACGGCGGCGATGCCGCCTTCCGCTTTCACCCATTCGTGGTCTTTGGAATACTTTAGTTCGTCCGGCGCGTTCATTTTGAACCTCCACGGTATGCGATAAAGGGCCGCGCGACAATCTCGGCGGCGTATGGCCTGTTGCGGATTATAACAGAAACAGAGCCGCCGATGGAAGCGGCGGGGGAATTCAGGAGGGCGAGTCCGATGCCTTTTTTGAGGGTGGGGGAGAAAGTTCCGCTGGTGACGCGCCCGGCGGGGGAGCCGCCGGAGAGCACCTCGCAGCCGTCTCGCGGGACGCCGCGCTCGACAAGCGCGAAGGCGACGGACTGCCTCGGCGCGCCGTCCGCAAGTTGCTTTTTGATGACATCCGAGCCGGTGTAGTCTTTTGCCGCCGAGACGGCGAACCTCAACCCCGCCTCGACGGGGGATATGTCGTCGGAAAGCTCGTGTCCGTATAGGGAGTAAGCGGCTTCTAGCCGGAGCGTGTCCCGCGCGCCAAGCCCGCACGGGAGCAGGCCGAGGGGAGAGCCGGTTTCTATAATCGCTCGCCACAGGGCAACCGCGCGCGAGGATTCGCAATACAACTCGAAGCCGTCTTCGCCTGTATATCCTGTCCGGGATACCAGCGTTTCCACCCCCGCGACATCAGCGGAAATGAATCCGAATCTGGAAGGAAGGTCGGCGGAGCAGAGGGAGCGCATAATCGTCGCTGATTGCGGGCCTTGCAGGTCGAGTTTTGCGGTGTCCGCGCTGCGGTCGGACAGAGAGACGCCGCGCTCTTGCGCGGCAGACACCAGCCAGTCGAAATCCTTCTTTATGTTCGCCGCGTTCACCACCAGCATGAAATTTTCGGGGTCTTTCATATAGACGAACAGGTCGTCCACGCAGCCGCCGCGCTCGTTGAGCATGGTGGAGTACATGCAGCGGCCGGGTTTGAGAGGGGAAAGGTCGCGGGAAAGGGCGCTCTGAAGAAAGTCGAAAGCGCCGGGGCCGGAGACGTCGAACTCTCCCATGTGGCAGATGTCAAACAGGCCCGCGCGTTCCCGCGTCGCCTCGTGTTCCTCGATTAGCCTTGTGTACTGGACGGGCAGTTCCCATCCGGCGAAATCGACTATCGTTCCATTTAGTTTGACGTGTTCGTCGTATAGCGGAGTCCTGTTCGGCATGGCTTCCTCCGGAGCGGCGTGGAATTGCTGCGCGGCCGCGACATTAAATCTTACAACCGTCCGTTCGGACATTAAATAATAACCTGAAAAAAGAGGAATGCCAACGAAAGCCGCAAACCGGCTTGATTTATGAGTTAAGCGTGTTAACGCAAGGGCCGGAGGTTAACTTTTTTGTCTTATGAGTTATTTAATTATTAAAATCCGTGTTAAGATATATATGAACGGAGTGACTATATGCGATTAGGGCATCGCGTTGCAATTGCTGTGGCAGCGGCTATAGCTATGGCATTTGTATGCCCGAAGGCGCAGGCTGCGACGACATGGACGTTCGAGCAGGGTTGGAGGCTGGTGTCGCTGCCGATGGCGATGGAAGGCCGAAACCTTTGCGATTATATGCCGGGGTTGTCTGTCGCTAGGGTGAATGGCGGTGGATACGCGAACTGCCTCGACGGGGCTTCGGCGACGGTCGAAACGGGCAAAGGCTACTGGGTTTATTTTCCTGAAAAAACACAAGTTATATTCCCGTCCGCGATAAGGACGGGAGGTTCGCATAAGGCGGCCCTGAAAAGAGGATGGAATATAATCGGTCCGCCGGTGGGCGTGACGATACCGTGGAACGACGAGATTCTGGTTGACGGCGTTCCGGCAACCAAATCGCCGAAGACAGGCGGCGCAATTTACAGATACGATGCGAACTTGAAAAGGTACGCGAAGACGGAGTCGATGGAGCCGTGGACGGGCTACGCGATTTACGCTGCGCAGGATTGCGAGCTTGTGTTTCCGGGCGCGCAAAGCGGGACTGTGACACAGGGAGCGGCGTCGGAGACTATAGTTTTGGCGGACGGAAGCCGGGTTGTGGCGAGACAGTTGGTCGTCGCCAGAGCAGCCGGAACGACGGACGCCGCGTTTGATAGAGAGATGGCCCGGTACGGCATAACGGTTTCGGGCAAGAACGCTGCGGCAGGATTGTATCAGGTTCAGCTTCCGGTGGATATGGACATCGAGACGGCGGCCGGGACGCTCAAAAAGATGGGAGTCGCCGCAGCCGCCGCGCCGCACCATGTATTCAGCGTTTCGGAATATATACCGACCGACCCGCCGTACGCGCCGGGGGGCGACCCCGCGCAGAGTTGGGCGTTCAGAAAAATCCGCGCGCCCGGTGTATGGACTGCATATCAGTCAGGCTCGGCCCCCACTTTGGCGTTCGTGGACACCGGGGTGGACGCGGCAAATTTAGATTTCGCCGGAAGGCTGGTTGCCGGCGCGGACTTCATCGGCGAGGGCAACGGGACTCAGGACGGGCATGGGCACGGCACGCACGCCGCCGGGCTTGCCGCCGCCGCAGGCGACAACGCCTACGGAATAGCGGGCGTCTGTTGGGACTGCCGGGTGATGCCGGTTAAGGTTTGCGACTCGCAGGGAGACTGCCCTTTCTTCGCTGTCCTGAACGGGATAGCGCACGCGGCGAACGCGGGCGCGGACGTGATAAACCTCAGCGTGCAGGGAAAAGTGGAGAAAGGCTCGGACGCTTGGAAGATTTTCCAGACGGTTATCGACCACGCGACGGGAGCGGGAGCGACGGTGGTGGCGGCTGCTGGAAACAGCTCTGCGGACGCATCCTCCTTCGTTCCGGCGGGGCTTGGCGGGGTATTGACGGTGGGGGCAACGGATGAGGGCGATGCCCCGGCCGTGTTCAGCAATTTCGGGTTTTCGCTGGATATAGCCGCTCCGGGCGTCCGCGTTTATTCGCTCGAACCGGGCGACTGGATGGGGTACCGGGACGGGACGTCGGCGTCGGCCGCGCTGGTTTCTGGGGCGGCAGGATTGATAATCGGCGCGCGCCCGACCG
>JAKQBV010000071.1 GCA_029573925.1 bacterium | reverse complement strand
GCTGCGGCGGCCTTTCACCCGCGCTCGCAATCTCAAGGATATTCCGGCAAGGCGGACTGGTCTCTTGTTGCCAAAATGAAAGAGGCTCTCAGTATCCCCGTCATCGGTTCCGGCGACATATTGTCTCCTGAAAATGCGGCTGAGAAGCTAAAAGAATACGGTTGCGACGCGCTCATGATAGGGAGAGCAGCATTCGGAGACCCGGAGATGATTTTTCGAGCGCGCGAACTGATTGTCAGCGGAAAAACGATTCCTCCCCCGGACAACTCAAAACGAATTGAATTAGCGTTAAAACACTATAAATTGCATCTTGAGATAGAAGGCGAAAAAAGAGGAGCATATTCCATGCGAGGACAACTCTCTTGGTATCTCAAGGGAATGCCGGGAGCATCCTCGATTCGCGCGCTATTAAACAAATGCGATAGTCCTTCTTCTATCATTGAATTACTGTCGTCATATTCAAATCAATTAAAAACGAATAACGGGGAATAGAGCATCAAACTCCAACCCCTCGAAATAACCGCGATTATTTTTTTTCAGAAGAGTACTTTTCCCCCAGCCATTCGACGAGATTCTCTGTGGGTTTCTGCGAGCCTATCAAAGTGTAGTCTTTGTTCCATGCCGACTTTTCCAACAGCAAAAGTATGAACTCCCTGTCCTTCACTGACTCATCGCCGAACATTGTGGTCAGCGTGCCGCATCTGACCTTGATTTTTTTCTCCACGAGTTTTCCTTTATACACTTTTTTGACGTCCACATCTAGAATCCATTTTCTAAGCTCATATTCGGCTCGCCCGGGTTCGTCGATAGTCACTGATTTAACATGTCCTCGTATAATCACCGGGGCGCGGTCAAGATCCAGCGCGACGGCAGTCTCAAAAGGCAGCGCCTCGACTCTGAGGCTGCGTTCGTTCTTCTTCACAACCTCCTGCAACGCGCGTCCTCTTTTTCTGACAATATCCAGCAAAGCTCCCCGCAACTTTGTATTGTCGCCCGTGTCCACATGCGCGAAAAGCGTAACCCCGAAGAACGGGAATCCCTCCTTGAGCATGGGCAAAGTGCTTGGCTGATAGTCCGATTTATTGAAATACGCCCTGAATTCGATTTTTTTAGGGGCTGGCGTTCGATACTCCACAACCGGAACGCCGGGGATTGAGTATTGAGCCGCTTTTTTCAATGAACCTTCCCCATAGCCTGAAAATTCGTTGTATTTCCCTTTCAATGCCGATACGTCAGAATGGATTGCTTTTATGACCTTTCCATACTCAGCAACAATCTCTTTTTCCGGTAGTTCGCGTGTCGCCACAAGGCTTAAGGAGTTGGACTTTGCGATCCCATTCCACCAGTTTTTCGGGGCGCTCTCCGCTACTTTATATTTAGCCTCGTATTCCGCCGAAATCACTTTTCTGCCTATGTCCAACCTGATAAATGTGAGTTTCAACACTGCTTTTCGCTCGCCGGGACCTAACTTTAGCGCGTCAGCCGGTTTGTCCGACTCCGGCTCTATCGACTCCCTCTTGAACACCCCGGCGCCCCAAGACTCGGTTCCATCCACATAAATCCTCAACCACGCGCCCCCTGCCCCCCCTGCCGACCACATTCTCTTGAAGTATCTTGTCTCTTTTGATTCGTTCTTAATGTAAACCATTATTTCCGGGAATTGTCCCGGGTTATATACCGCTTTTACGCTGTCGAGATAGACGCTCAAAGTTTCGTCATACACCTTACGGAGTTCCTCTTGCGTAAGCGGCTCGTTTTCGCTGATGCCGAGCTTCTTTCGTTTTAGAGCGTTTCCGGGATCGCTCTCGCTCGATGGTTGATCGACCGCAAAAACATTGATCGCAAACAACACGAACAAGACCGAGAAAAACACGGCTTTAATTATCTGTCTTTTCATAATAGTCATCATTTATCCATTTCTCTTTAAATAATTATATATTTTCAAGCCGACTTACGCATGAAAAAAAACTATTATCTGATATCGTGAGAAATACGCCTATTGATTATCCGGCGATCCTTTTGACTAAGAAGTCCAGAAATTCATATTTATCAACTTCATGAGCCACATTTACGGAAGCGCCCATAGGGTCTCTTTTCAGGCAACCGAAATTCAAGCCTCTGTCAGTATTTACCGTCAATTTCTCTTTTCTGACCTTGTATAAAGACGGTTTTATCAGATAAGCGAGCGCCAGCGGATCATGAGGCATGAATCCGCCTCTGAGCGTTAGCGCGCTCATCAGATAGAACCAACTTTTTGCGTTCTCATAAATGAAATCCGCCATATCTGAGCCTGCGTTTTTCAGTCTATTCATCTGTTGGCTGCCGAAAATGACTTTCCGAGTCAAATCAAAAGGCACAAGAGTCATATCAAACGCGGACTTCAATAAAACCGACGCCGCGTACGGATCTTTCCAGAAATTGAATTCCGCATTGATTAACATTGGAATCATGCCCGGACAATCAATTGCGCCTCCCATTGCCACCACGCTTTTAGCTTTGCTTAATGTGCCGAAGCAATTCATCTCCGCAGTCGCAAGATTTGAAGGCGGGCCGAGCGCGACTATTGATATCTCTCTAGGATGTCTGTTCATAGCCTCTTCGATAAACTGCGACGCTTCTGTTTTTTTTATCCTCGATGTGTCGCGCGAGGAGCAAGCTCCTCTCATCAACGGCACATCCTCTCGCCCTGCTTTTTTCAATATCAATTTAGCGGATTTGAACGCGCTTTTTTGATCCACATTTCCATGCGTGATGGTAATGCCTTCAACTTTAAGCTCAGGAGAATTCAAAGCGAAAACGATAGCTAAAGCGTCGTCTATGTCGCGCAAAGGTATGCCGATGGCGGGATCCGTGTCTATTATAATGCGCCGCATCAGATAATCTTGTCTATCGGCTGGGACGTCAGTTGCTCGGAGCTTTCGGCTGCAACTTCCGTTTCAACCGACGAAAGATACTTCGCCGCAATGTCCTTCAGCCGCTCGCCGGTCGCGTCGTCTGGCGATACGGCCTCTTTCAGATAATCGAAGTATTTTTCGAAAAATGTCTTGTCAAAAGGAAATACTGAGCCTTGTCCCACAAGTTTTCCATAATGCTCGCCTACGACTTGCTCGAATGACGCGGAGTCCACTATTTCGGAAGATCTCTTCATCGCCAAGTCGTGCACAACTTTCATCCGTGCCGTATGCGCCCTGTCTTCTTTCTTTTCAACGCTCCCGGTTTGATTATTCCCGACAGCGCTCGTTATCGCTTGAGCGGCCTTATCAACTCCAGATATTTCCATTTTTCCATCTGCCATAATTGAAGAAACGAGATTGTTCTATATATCAATTATCGGCATTATTGCTAAAAACTTAACGAGTTATAATAATCCCAAAAAACAAAAAACCGGGCCTAAAAGGCCCGGTTTTTTTAAATCAAATCAATCAACTCAGTTTCTTTCGAATCTGATAGTCGCAGGCTGAGAAAGCTTTATCCAAAGTCCTTGCCTGTGAAGTTCGGCTCCGCGATTTAGAGGCTCGTAATCCTTTTCAGCATTGGGATTAAAGATAAAAGCCCCGCTGACAACACCCGAGGACAACGCCTGACTTAATCCCATAGACGACCCGTTGGCTATCACTTTGACATTGACGTCATCCCAATAAATCTTTGCGTAGAACGGATTGCCTATAAGGCTCCATCCTTCTTCGAGGGCAAGTTCATACATTGGAGACGAACTCCAAATTCCAGTCATCTTCAACTCGCCATCAGATTCAGAATAGTACCAGAAACCGCGCGCTGCCAAATCCCCGGATGATCCTGTGAAATCCATTTCGTTGTAACCGGAACCGGACAACGCTCTTCCGAGAGCTCTTTGATCGCCGCTTATCGCTCCATCAATTGAAACAGAACCGTCTGATGTCGATGGAACCGTCATGAGATTCCAACCTCTTGCGACGGACATGCTCATAGTCGAAGAGCTTCCACTCAACACATGAGACGGCAACGCCGTCACGCGGAACGAACAAGAACTTTCATTCGAGACGTCTGCGTAGCAAGTGTTCTCGCCCGATCTGGGTTCGTTATCCAATGCCGTCACACAATACCAGTATTGGACTCCATTAGAAACGCTGGTGTCCACATAACCGGGAAGAGTAATGGGAATGGAGTTGATTTTTGTCATGTCCCCATCCCTGACGGCTGTCCTATAGATGTTATATCCGATGAGATTCAATTCGCTGTTGCGGCTCCAGTCAAGAGTCACTTTATTGTTGCCGGGCGTTGCAACCACCCCTGTCGGCCTAATCGGCGGAGAAAGGTTCTCTCCGGGAACTCCGCATGTGTACACAGGCGGGCTTTCCATATTGTTAACATCCATTGTGAGTATCATGTAACAATACACTTCTCCAGCCTGCAAACCCGTGTCGGTGAACGAGGTGGATTTTAAGGATTCAACCGCCTGAGTTTCTGGATATGGATCAATCACAGCCCATGAGCCGTAGTCCTTGTTCCTCGACCTGCGCAACTGGAATCCGGCTATATTCGACTTGTTAAGCAAGCCAAGGTCGTCCCATGACAGCGTCAGCGCATTCATGTCGTTTGACTGGCTTCTGGCGCAGAAAGCAGCCGGTTGCGCTGGAGCCGATTGAGACGCTATTGCGAAGTTGGGGTCCGACTTTGCGCTTTCGTTGCCGCTGATGTCGTAAGCGGAAACTTTGTAGAAATATCTCTGGGTTTCAACAACACTCACGTCCACGAAACATGCTTTGGTGGGAGCAACGACTTTGCAGAAGCATGGAGCGACTCCCGCCTTATCGCAATAATGCAGTTTCGACGCGTCCATCAAGTCCGTAACGAGGTATTGATAATCGCCTGCCGCTCTTGTGTCCCGATATATTTTATAACCGAACAAATCATTGTTGGCGCTTCCTGTGTTCTCAGTGAACTTCACCACGAGACCAAGAAGACCTTGGGCTTGTTCGATATCGGGTTTTGCCGGTTTGTCGGGAGCGGTCGTGTCCGCTCGCTTTACCGGAGTTGCCGCCGCCGCAAGGGATTTATCGACCGGCAGCGCATTTAAGGTCTGATCGACAGGAACAACAGCGTACCAATACCTTGTTTCCGGGCAAAGGCTGACTGTGGGGGGAGCGCCTTGATCCACTGAATAGCAAATCTCCTGCACCCTAGTTCCTACAGGGTACGGCCGGGTTGTGGTGGACGGACATGCTTGCGCTTTCGTGACGGTGTTTATCAGCTGGTAATCTCCGAATTGACTTGTGTTTCTGCTAACCGGCACGCAGGGGCAAGCGTCGTCCTGAATATTGATCATTCCATCGTTGTCGCAATCTCCCTGAGGATCTGCTGTTACGTTGCATGTGCAACCGCTCAATGCCGGCGGCGTAACACGGTAGATTTTATACGTCGACACATCCGGCTCAAGCGCTTTCGACCAGAACAACACCACCTGTCCGGTGTTATAGGTGACATTGTCATCGACAATTCCATTGCCGTTGTTGTCCAGACCGTCGCCTATTTCATCAGGACGCTCTCTTGCGCTGAAGCCGGGAAGAGTCCATATTTGCGACGGATACGCAGGAGCTGTTCTATCCAAAACCGATGGGATAATAGTCGCGTAGTCTGATTTCGGGCCGATGTTTCCATTGTCATCCACGGCGGCTATTTTGAAGTAATACGTTACCCCTGCCGTTCGGGTCGTCGTGTCCGTATAATACTCGCGAGCGGTGCATTTAACTGTCTCTCCGCCGTAGTTCAACACTTCCTTGTAACCGTCTGAAGAGGCTCCCGGAGTTATCATCTGGAAGGAGCTTTCTTCTGTCGAGGAACTCCAATAAAGTAAGTAGCATGCCAAGTCGGATTCTAGGTTGGCCTTCCAACCTGCGCCGACCTGCGCGCCGGCTAGAGGCGTAAGGATAAGCCCGGTCGGAGCAGACGGTGGAACTGTGTCTGTCGGCTTTCCGGGCATCGCTATTGATGGATCGCTCTCGTTGCCTGTCGTGTCGAATGCCGTAACGCAATAGTAATACTGCACATTTTTCTCAACGTCTTCATCCACATAGGTGTTCGAAGACAAGTCGTTCGCGATGCGCTCGGAAGGTTCGCAAACCGCGTCGTTTTCGCTTCTGTAAACCGAGAAATGAGAGAAATCAATTTCAGCAGGACTTGTCGGATCAGGCACATAATCCACATGTTTCATCCACTTCACAGTCATTTTAAGACCGTTGACGTCAGAAGTCGCCCCGCCGGAAGCGCCCCATACCGGAGCCATAGGCGGAGTGGTGTCCATCGCCACGGACGGCCTGTCATACGCCTCGCTGAATGTGCCCTCGTTGGCGTTCTCGTCCACAGCGGTAACCATGTAGTAGTAATTGGCGTTGTTCAACATTTCAGCGTCTTTGTAGCAGACAGTTGCCGCCATTCCGTACGCGGGCTGAGGTATCAATGTCGGATTGATCTTGCTATACGCCGAATTCGGAGGCTCGCCGATCGCGCTTGACGCTCTGTAAACGTTGTATCCTTTGATGTCGGCTTCAGCGCTTCTGTTCCAGTGAATAGTCATGCTGCCGCCGTACAAGTCGCTTTCCGGATATGCCGGACAAAAACCTTCTTCTCTTCTTTCAGCGCACGGCCTAGTCTCATCAGCGCCGCATGTTCCAGCGACTTCAGCCGGCGGCGCCGTGTCAACCGTCGTCACAACGATAGACATTGAAGGAATGCTCTCGTTCGGCGGCGGCGGACGCCTGCCTCCGGGCGAATAATCCGGGTGACCGGGATCGTCGAACGGCTTGTACACCGCGTTGTCGGTCGCTGTTACCCTGTAGAAATATGTCTGCCCGCGATTCACGTTATAGTCTGTGAAAGTGGCTCCGGGTTTCCACGTCCTGACATAATTTTTTTCTGCCGGGAATGAAGGATTCTCGAATCTGATTCTTTCCTGCTTATATTGATTATCTAGCGAGTTGTATGGATAAACAGGAGCAGGACACTTGCCGGTCAACCATTGTTCGGTTGAAACGCCGGCTAGGTCTTCGTCTGCAAGACCGTCTCCGTCGTTGTCCAGCCCGTCCGCGAGTTCCTCGTCTATCACGCCGTCTCCATCGTTGTCGATTCTGTCGCCCGCCGTCATTACGCTTCCTTCAGGCAAACATATCTTGTATTGATAAGTACATGACCTTCCAACGCCGCACTGGGAATCGCTCGTGCATCGGCAGCCATCGTTCCTGCTGGCGCCTTCGCATCCGCTTGTCTGAGGCTGAATCGAGTAATACGGCGGATTCGTGCAGATGTTAATCGGGATCACGCATTCTCTTCCGGGCGCGCATTCCGAAT
>JAKQBV010000055.1 GCA_029573925.1 bacterium | reverse complement strand
GTCGCCGCCGATGCGGAGCGACCATGCAATCTTGCCGGTGGCGGCGTCCGCTTTGAAGACTGTCCCGCCTTTGACGCCTTTGTTGTTGCCGAAATAGACAAAGCCGTCAGCGGCCGCAGGGCCGGTCATCACCGGCGCTCCGGTGTGGACTATCCATGCTTTTCTTTCGCGGAGGACGGAGTCGGTTTCCGAAAACGCGGCTATCAGGGCGGAGTTGCCCAGCACGCCACGGTGGATAAAGAAAAAAGGCTCATGGACCACGACGAAGCGAAGCAGGAGGCGGGATTTTGCGAGGTTGCCGTCTAGCAATGCTGAATGCGCCGCCCTGTGCATGGCGGAGTTGGCGGCCCATAAGGCGACGACCGCCGCCGCCGCGAGTATCGCATATTTGAAAAATTTCTTTAGCAGAGCCTTGGCGGCCTTTCTCGCGTTTCGGGGTCGCATGCCGCGGCCCGATGATTGTATTATCCCTGAAACGGCGGCGAAATGCCACAGCGCGCCCGCGCAGGCTCGACGCCCTCCTTTGACAAATGTTTCTTTTTTGTGCAATATCAGGACAGCCGACATGATTGATTTTCTATCTGACATGACATTCCCGCTTTTTATCGCGCTCATTAGAGAAATCGCTTCACGCGCGGCTGAAGCATGGAACGCCGGGCGGGGCTTCGGAGTGTTTTTCGCCGGATTGTTCTCTATGCCGGTGGCGGCGGGGGCGTTCATCGCGGCTGCGCTGACAATCCTAATCGCGGCGCTTTTGGTTCCAGTGGCGGCGCTGCTTGGATTCGGCTCCGGCAAATGGATGTTCACGCTCGGCGCGGCCATTCTTCTGGCGGCGGTGTGGGCGCTCAGCAGGGCACTCGGCGCGTTGCTCCGGCGCGTTCCTGTCAGGGACTCCGATATTCTGGATTACAGTTCCGCGGCGCGCGCGGGCATCGACCGCGTGGGATTCAAAGGAAAGTGGGCGGGAGAACTTTTCCTCCTCGGATTCAACGTTCCGAGAGGTTTCATCTTAAACGGGACGGTTTTCGAGAGGTGGACCGCCGCCGAAGGGCTGAGGAAAGAGATACTTCAGCTTGAGGGGGCTGAAGACGCCGAGGTAAAAATTGAGGAACTGCTTGCGGGGGCGAGGCCGCCGAGCGGGTTCGTCAGAAAACTAAAAAAAGAGCTGCGAGCGCTGCGCGGTGGACGGATAATCGCCCGGTCGTCGTTTCCCGGCGAGGATGGCAGGACTGCGAGCATGGCGGGCGTGTTCGAGTCGCTCCCGGCGGGACAGAGCGCGGAAGAGGCGATGACCGCTATCATTCGGGTGTGGGCGTCTTATTACAGCGCTCGAGCGGTCGCGGCGGCGGACAACGCAGGCGCGTCCCGCTCTTCGTTCCGACTGCCTGTGATAGTTCAAGAAAGAATCGAGCACGATATATTTCTGGTCGGATGCTCGGCAAACTATATGAACGGTTTTATGGAAGAAACTGTCGTGTCGTACGAGGCGGCGGACGGGACGGAAGGCGTGATTGTCCGAAACGCGTTCACCGGGGCGGAACGGACGGAATCCGGCCCGGCGCCGCATCCGGTCGACCCCGCCGCGCTCTCCGCCATTGAAGACGCGATGGCGAGGATGGAGGCCCTGTTCGGCAGGCCCGCCCAGATGGAGGCAGGGTTGCTCAACGGCAATCTTTATTTCTATCAGGCCCGCCCCCTAACGGGATTCCAGCCGGTTGATACTTTGGTCAACTCCTTCATAGTGGACATCGCGGACTTTCCGCCGACAACCCTGACGCGCGACCTTTTTGATTTGCCGGACGGGATGTCGCGGCGCATGTCGGCGAAACTCGCCCCGCTCGGCATGCCGCGCGGTGAAACTCTTTTCGCGGAGCATAAAGGGCGTTTTTATCTCAAATACAACGCGGTCAGAAAATATCTGAACCAGCACAACCCGGCGAGGGAGAAGTTCGCGGCGAGGGCTCTCGTCCCGGTTGCGGCGGAGGCGGCCCGGATTCTCAGCGGACGCGGTTTCAGGCTCCGCCTTGCCCGGCTGGACGCCCGGCTGAAGACCGCCGAAGCGGACCAAGACTGCTCTATCAGGCATTTGAAAAACAGCGTTCTTTTGCCGCTCTTCCGGCTTCAGTTGGATTTATTCGAGACGAGCGACATGCTGGCGGGCAGGCGCGGCGCGTTCTTGGCAAAAGCGCTCGCGGGCGAACCGGACGCGCTCTCGGCGGCTGCGGGGATAAACATCGCGCCTCCTGATTCGCCGTGGAAAAAAATGATTCAGGCGGCGGCGCGCGTGAACCCCGGCGACTCCGCTCAGGTCGAAGCGTTCCGCGCGGAATACGGACACTGGGGCAACCCGGAGGCGGAGGTCGCGGCGCCGAGGCTGGCGGACGACCCGGCTCCGTGGCTGACCGGGCAGGGCGTGGCGGGTGACGCCGGGGAAGCGGGCTCGCGCGGCGGCGCGGCGGACCCCTCTCAGCAGCGGGTCGAGCGGGCGCTGCGAAAAAAATGGTCAGACAGCGCCGTCAATACGGGGCTGTTGATTTTTAGATTCCTATTAAGAAGACAGAGAGAAACGATGGCGGCGCGGGAGCGGGCGCGGGACTGCCTGAACCGGGCGGTGTTCGAGATACGCAAAAGGGCGCTCGCGTCGGAGTTCGGCGCGGACTCCTTCCACATGACAATCGACGAAATGTCGAGGGGCGGGTTGCGGGATTGGGAAATAGCGCGCCGGAAAGAGGAGCATGAAA
>JAKQBV010000050.1 GCA_029573925.1 bacterium | reverse complement strand
CCTGAGTATCTCTGAAAATCAGATAGTTCTGCCAGTAAATATATGGCTTTTGTAAAAAGGTTTTTAGTTTGTTTAATTTGGAGTGCGACAATTCATTGTCGCTTTCATATAAGCGACTTCAGTCGCTTTTTAATAAAGGCGATGAATCGCCTTATCTAAAGCGGCGATTAATCGCCGCAGTCCAAAATTTCGCAATTTCACTATCTGAGTTTTAGTGGCAATCAGGAAAAAATATCTAAGAAACAGACTTCTTTTTCAAACTAATTCCGTTTTTTGTAAGGATTCGGGAACAATTCCTCAAATCGGATGCACGATGGCAACTGCGGCGGCCATGTTCCCGGTGTGTGATAAACTTATCGATATGGCATGATTATCTGGAAGGATGTTTTTGCGCCGTAGCTTTACAAATGGTCTGCCGTCGGAATCCTGCGAGACCTCGATGTCCTTGGGAAAAATCCGCTTCGGACCGAGGGCTTTCATCACGGCCTCTTTCGCGGCGAATCTTGCGGCGAAACCGTCCGCCGCGTCCGCCCTGCCCGAACAACGCTCAATCTCGGCGGGGGTAAAAATCCGCTCGTGAAATTTTTTAGCCGTCTCATACGGTTTTTCCCTGAACGGCCTGATGTCCTGAACATCTATTCCGACCGAATACATTCCGGCCTCCGCGCCGGCTGTCCCGGCGATTTGATTATAGCGCCGCTTTTATGATGTGGAAAATCCGGATTGCCGCCCGACACGCCCAGCCCACGGTTTTCACCAACGCGGGCTGAAAGTTTTTCGCGCGCGACGGATTCCGCGCTATAATTCCAGCACGGGACACTACCGTTGAACCCGAATCCGTCATTAGGATTCGGGAGCGATTGTTCAGAGCGGATGAAATGCGAGGCGCAAGACGCATTTTGCAGTGAATAGAACACAACATTCATGAACAGCATTGATGGGTGGCACGCACAAACTCCGTTTGTGCGTGAGAAGCAATTCGACACTATGAAAATCGCCCCGGTTCGTCGGCTCTATCGACGAATCCGGGTTGAATGGAGCAGAATGGCCGCCGATATTGTTGACGCAAAGACAGGAGCCTTAATGGGGCTTGCGGTCGGAGACGCGCTAGGCGCGCCAGTCGAAGGAGCCAAGCCCGGCGCAATAAAAAGCGCTTTCCGCCGCGTCACGGACTTCGTTGACCCGGCGGACATGCTCGCCGCCGAGAAGATTTACAAGTGGCGCAAACCGGGCCTTTACACGGACGAGACGCAACAGGCTCTGGCGTTGCTCGATTCGCTGCTTCTGGACAGAGGGCTTAATCCTGAGAAGGCTGCCGCGCGGCTGGCCGACTTGTCGCGCGGCGCGGAGTTCAGGCATGGGGTCTACCGGGGCGCAAGCGGCGTGCTTATGAAGTCCGCCACCGCGCTGCGGCAAGGCGCGGACTGGTCATTGTCCGGCCTCGACACCGATAGCAACGGGGCCGCCGCCCGCGTCGCTCCCGTCGCAGTATACTTTCACGGCAACCACGGAGCCGTTGCCGACAACGCCGCCAAATCTGCCCTCTTCACTCACCGCAACTTCGTAGGCGTCGCGGCGGCGGCGGCGGTCGCGCGCGCGGTCTATCTCCTGCTCGACATGGACGAGCTTGAGCCGCGAGACCGACCGGCCTTCGTCTCGCAACTGGCCGCCCTCTGCGCCGAAGACGAGGAAATGATAGCGGACAGATACGGCTCGAATCTGTTCGACTTCGACGCGGAAGCCCGGACGTTTCTCAGCTTGACCCTATGCGGCCTTGCAGAACGCGTCGCCGGCCCGCCCGCAGAAACCGCCGACTGGATCGCCGCAAATGCTTCCCGCCGCTCGCGTGTCAGCATCTCCCGTCCCTCCGCGCCAGCCGCCGCCGCTTCCGTCGTCTTCGCCGTATTCATCGCCGTCCGGCACAGCGACTCGTTTGAGGACGCTCTGGTGGAAGCCGTGAACGCAGGCGGGGACTCGGACGCCGTCGGCGCAATGTCCGGCGCTATGTCCGGCGCTCTCCACGGCTTCTCTTCCATCCCGGAAAGATGGCTCAAAGGCCTCGCTAACCGCAAACAGTTGACGGCGCGCGCTCAAGCTCTCGCTTCCGGCAAATGGATGAAATCCAAACTGGAAGACCTCTACGAACTTGAATACGGCCTGACCCGCCGCGAACACGAGGAACGTCTTGCCCGCATGGAGACAGACCGCGAGTCCCTGAAGACCCTCAAGGAAGTGCTTGACGTACGGACCGGCATCCCGCTGTTCCTCGTGGGCGACTACCTG
>JAKQBV010000575.1 GCA_029573925.1 bacterium | reverse complement strand
ACATCCCGGGATGAGCGTGATAGCCCCCGAGAACGCGATGATTGAAGTGCAATCCGGACGAGCGCTCCAATGGCATTTCGTAGGACCCGGCAAGGGATCTATCGGCAAACGCTCAAAAAACTCATCCGATTCTTCTTCATTTGATATAGAAATATCTCAAGGTCACTTGGCGTTTGCCCTGAATTCCGCCGACGCTCCTGCGACATTTGTGGTAAAAACCCCTTTCGGGATTGTGGAAACAACAAACGGACTGTTCAGCGTTGTTGCGGACGAAACATCCGCAATCGTGATAGCGGTTTCCGAAGGAAAAGCCTGCATCGCGAGAGCCGAGCAGAAAAAAATATGCGTTGAAAAAGACAAAATGCTTTTGATGGTTTCAGAAAAAAATAAACCACCCAGAATAGAAGCGGTAGATCCGGAAATCAGAGCGGCATGGAAAAAATTCGACTGGATTGTCGTCGGAGAAAAACCCGAACTTAAAATAGTCCAGCCGCAAGACGGGATGTATTCAAACAACTCCACGATTTACATCATCGGAAACGCTTCGCCCGGCTCTACTCTGACAGTAAACAACAAGCAAATCGCCGTCGCCGCCGACGGCAGTTTCAACGGCAACTACACCCTTTACGAAGGGGAAAACAAGCTCGCGATTCAGGCAAGATCAAAAACTGGAAAAATCTCCTCTTTAACGCGGACTGTTTTTCTTGACACCACCCCGCCGCTCTTATCCATCAGCCAGCCTGCCGGAAGCTTTGATCCGACAACTATCGGAACTTGCGACAATAGATTTTGTTATATTCAGATTTTCGGGATAACCGAACCCGGTGTGGCGTTAAGAATTAACGGCGTCGACGTAAGCCGCTTTATCGAAGACGACGGCAGTTTCCTTATTCAAGACTTCCCCGTCAAACACAAAGAACGATCGCTTACCGTCGAAGCCGTCGATATGCACCGGCAGCGCTCTTTCGACATCTTGAACATAATCGAGCCTCTCGATTCAGACGGCGACGATGTCCCCGACGCCATTGATGATTGTCCCTCGGATCCTTCATGCAACTGATTCTTAGGCGCTGATTATCAATCAGGTTAAGTATTATCCGTTGTGTTTTTTGCGTTTAACGATATATCCGGCAAATTGCAGTCCCGCTTTGAACCAGTAAGCGGCCTCTCGATAGTTTTTCAACCTTCTCAACCTTCGCAATATGTAGCTAGGCCGCATATAGAACTCTCTGAGGATGCGGCTTTGCAGTTCCTGAAGGCGCCGCGCGGAAACGGTTTTCGTTCTAGTGATTGAGTCGCCCTGAAACGACCTTCCATAGTCGCTCCATTTCAAATTGTCTTCGAGCAGCCCGGTCTCTTTCATCATAAGGTTCAATTCCGAACCCGGATACGGCGACGCGATGGCTACCGTTATCAGGTCAGGATCAAGAACGCGTATAAAAGAGCGGGTCGCCTCAATGTCGGATTCCGTTTCCTCCGGGTGGTTGCCCACCATGAAGAATGCGCAGGACATCATTCCCGCTTTGCGGGTCCACTCGAACGCCTTGGTCGCCTGCTCAAGGGTTATTCCCTTCTTGATGAGTCCGAGGATGCGCGGACTTCCAGTTTCCACTCCGAACGCCACCTTGACGCATCCCGAATCCGCCATTATTCGCAACAATTCCTCGTCAACGCGATCCACTCTGGTGTCGCAATCCCATGTGACATCCAATCTTTTTATGCCTTCGCAGAACTCCAAAGCCTTTTCCCTGTCATGCGTAAAAGTGTCGTTGTCTATCGTGAAGTGGTTGACGCCGTGCCGCTCTATGCAATCCAGCGCCTCTTCCATGACTTTGTGCGTCGGCCTATGCCTCACCTTGCGACCGAATACATGTTCGGAGCAGCAGAATACGCACCTTCCAGCGCATCCTCTGGCAGTGAAAAGTTGCGTCGCATTGTAAACCCCGCCGGGCAATCCCGGCGTAGGCGCTCCGCGATACGACCGCATGCTCAATAGGTCTCTGGCGGGCAACGGAAGATTGTCAAGGTCGACAGGTTTCTGCGGAGTTCCTCCATCGAGAATATCGCCGCCTGCCGACAACACAGTCCCGGCGATCTCCGAATCTGCGAACCGCCCCTGTTCGACGACTCGGCATATCTCGACGAAAGAAATCTCGCCTTCTCCCCTCACGGCGGCGTTGAATTGGGGATACTTGATGAGGGTCTCGCGCGCAAGAATCGAAGCGTGCGCCCCGCCCAGCGCCGTTATCGCTTGCGGGAGCGATTGTTTTGCTATTGCGGCGAGTTCCGCCGCGGCGTCCACAGTCGGAGTCATCGCCGTAAATCCGATTACCTTTGCGTTTGACGAAGATATTCTTATAGCAAAATCTCTTTGCGCGAGAGGCTCCGACTCTAAATCGATGATTTCAGGAGCAAATCCGTCCTGTCTGGCCGCTGCCGCCAACAGACATAGATTTATCGGATGCTGCAAAGCATGCGAATGCTCCTGCTTCATTATGCTCGGAGGTCTGACCAGCAATACTTTCATATTTGCCATAGACTATCTAATGCTCCGGGAACAAGAATAACACACTGTCAATCGGCAACTTCTATGCTGTCCACAAAAAGCTCGCGTCCGCTGACGATGTCCGTTTCGCCGCCGCCGCAAACCGGACATGAGAATTCAACGGAAACAACATCGAAAACATTTCCGCATTCGGCGCAGGATGCGGTCACTGGAGCGACTTCGAAGTCAAGCTCAGCCCCTTCCATCCGGGTTCCTTTAACCAGCATGTCAAAGTAATGCCTGACGCAATATGGCACGACCGCGGTGAATCCGCCCACGACGATTTTGACGCGCAGAACGCGAGGGTTTCCCCCGCCTTCGACCCGCGCTTCGTCAACGACCTTGACAAGTTCCTGAGTAATGGAAAATTCGTGCAAAGTTCCGAGCCTCTCGGACGATGCCGCAGGATGGTCGCGCGCGGCTTAACTGATTCTCGACCCTGCCGCCGCCGGCCCATCCGGATTAAGAACAATTATCTTGTCCGACTCTCCTCCGGCAAGAACCATCCCCTGCGATTCATGTCCCATAATTTGTTTCGGCTCTAGATTTGCCACTACGACGACATCTTTCCCGACAAGCTGTTCCGGTTCATAGAACTTGGCGATGCCCGCCACAATCTGCCTTTTCTCGACGCCGATATCCACTATTAGCTTAAGCATCTTATTCGAGCCTTGCAGCCTTTCGGCCTCTACTACTCTTGCCACTCTCAAGTCCAATTTTGCAAAGTCATCGAACACGACGTTCTTCTTCACGCCCGGAATTGACGCGGATTTTTTCTTTCGGTCTTTGCCGCTCTTTGAGGCTATAGCCTCTAGCTTTTTCTTTTCCTCTTCGATCTGCGCTTTCTCAATCCTAGTGAAAAGTATCTCCGGCTCCGGCAAAGCCGCCCCGTCGGCAAGAGTGTCTTTCGACGCTTCATCCCACCGGACATCTCTCGCCCGGCCTTCCAGCCCGAGCATCGACCATATTTTCTGCGCGGTGTCAGGCACGAAAGGCGATGAAATTACAGCCATCGTTTTTATCAGCTTCAGGCATAGTCTTATTGTGGCGTCCGCGTCCGCCCGGTTTGACGCCAGAGCCTTCCACGGCTCCTTGGCGTCGAAATACTTGTTCCCGGCGCGAGCCAGATCAAGCATCGCGGCCAGAGCGTTGCGGAACTCGAAACGCTCTATGAAACCGCCGACCGCGCCGGGAGCCGCTTCAATGGCTGCGACAATTTCAGCGTCGACAGAAGCGCCTGAATCGCCAAGCGGCGGAACCCTGCCGTCCATCTTAGAGGCTACGAACTTAAGCGTTCTATTCACCAGATTGGCGTATATGTTGGTAAGTTCGCTGTTGTGCGCCGCCATGTATCTGTCCCACTGGAACTCCGAATCGGAGTTCTCAGGCATATCGGCGCAAAGATAGTATCGAATCGAATCCGTCGGGTACTTCTCCATGAATTCAATCACGTCGATATACCAGCCGGCGCTTTTTGAAAACTGCCTGCCTTCGAGATTCAAGAACGCGTTCGACGCCACAAAATCGGGAATCTTATATCCCTGCCGCATGCGTTCGAGCATTATTGGAAATATTATCGCGTGAAACGGGATATTGTCTTTTCCTATGAAATGATAGAGTTTGCAATCCGGGTTTTGCCAGTAATCGCGCCAGCGGTCGGGCGATTCCCCGATGCTCTGAAAATATTCAACGGTAGACGAGATGTAGCCGATCGGAGCGTCGAACCACACGTACAACACTTTCCCATCCGCCTCGTCGAGCGGAACCGGCACTCCCCAGTCCAGATCCCGCGTTATCGCCCTGCTTTCAAGTCCGCGTTTGAGATATCCCCGCACCTCGGTGGTGACAAGCTGTTTCCACTTCAATCCGGCCTCTCCGCTCTCTTTCCGGGAAAGCCACTCCTCCAGCCATTCCGCCCGCGAACCTAGATTCAGATACCAATGCGTCGTCTTCCGCGATTCTGCGGCCGTTCCGCAATCCTTGATGTTGCACCTCGGATTCTTTAACTCGTGGGTCTCCAGCATGACCCCGCATTTCCCGCACTCGTTTCCCCATGCGTCCGGAAACCCGCAATGCGGACATTCTCCCCTTACATACCTATCAGCCAGATACTTTTCATGCTTCGGGCAGTAAAGCTGCTCCCCTTCTTTCTTGTCTATCATTCCGTTTTCCAGCAGCCTCGTGAAAAACTCCTGAGAAATTGGGTAGTGGAGTTTTCGGGACGTGCCGGAAAAATTCGTAAAATCGATATTCATACGCTCGAATATTGAAACAATCAAATCGTGATTTATCTTCACGTGCTCCTCAGGGGAGCGACCGGCGGCCTCTGCTGAAATCGTGATAGCCACCCCGTGGTCGTCAGTCCCGCACACGTAAATGATGTCCGCTCCGTTCATCTTTTTATAACGGACAAAAATATCTGCGGGCAGATACGCGCCGGCGATGTGGCCGAAATGTATCGGCCCGTTTGCGTATGGCAAAGCGCTCGTAACTATGATTTTCTCTTTTGCCGATCCCGAAGAACTCATCTCAATGCTCCCGCGCCGCTATTGCGGTCTGGATAATACTAGCATCCCCTAGGCGAAAATTCAAAACGGGAACACGGAGCCGACAATCCGATTTGCGCTTGCAAATCGTATCTATGCTATGAAGATTTTTCCTGAACCGAAGTTTTTTGTCGTTAAATAATCTATGCCGCAGTTGACGAGTTCGAAATCCAACTCCTCGCCTGCTTGAAGTTTATAACTTGACGAAAACCATATTCGATGTGGAAGATCTTCCCATAAGAGCCTCTGTTCTTACGAACGCGAACGAAAAAAGGCCCGCAAAAAGCCTTTCAATCTTATTGAAATCCTTCGACGCCTGCTTATTCTTCGGTCCCTTTTTCACAGTTTCCTGAAAATATCTGTATAAACTGTTTTTAAGCATCCATTGATCGTATATCGGATCGCTGAACCTTTTCTCAAGCTTGAACCCCTGCTTGAATAGCAACTTTTCGAGCGCGCGCGAAGTGTACGCCACCAGATGTTCGGGCGGGCCGAATCCCGGCCATTGTTTCTTTAACAACCTGTGTTGAAAAGTCCTGAAGTTCGGAACCGAAATGACCAGCCTGCCGCCCGGCGCGGTTATTCTCGACACCTCTCGCAATAATGCCATAGGGTCTGACATGTGTTCCAGCGTTGACCACATCATGGCGACTGTGAAATGATTATCAGGGAAACCCGCTTCGTCTATCCTTTTCGTGTGTATTCTCTCATTCAACCCCGCATTGTCGTACCGGGGAACGAAATAGGGGTCAATCCCATCAATTGCATATCCGTCGCGCGACAGACAATAAACCGTTTCTCCTTTGCCGCATCCGATGTCCAGTATCCTGTCACTTTTCTTAGACAACCGCAAATAGTCTATGATTCTTCTTCTCGCTCCGTCGATCTGGAATTCAGACACATCCTGTATCTCGGCTTCTTCTACATATCTCCCGTAGTGAGCGATCAAATCTGACTCCTCTGGAAACGGGTTAAGGTAGGCGATGTCGCAATTTGAGCAGTAAACATAGTTGAACGCATAAACATTTCCCGGATCCGATATTTCGGGATAGATATATTTTAAATTGCTTTTCGCGCAAAATGGGCATCCTGAATATTTCATAGCCTATCCGTCCTGAAATAAAGCATTCGATAGAAATATCTTATAATTACTGAACAAACAACACGCTCAGGATAAAATCCATTGATTCAAAAGTCAAATGCAACGAGCCTCTAATCATACATGAGAAGACATAATTGTCTTACCTGAAATTTCAGTGAAATTGATATATTCACATTCATTCGCTAAAATATCTGGTTATGCAACAAGACGTTAAAAAGGACGGAGGAGTAATTATGACAACGATGTATTACGACGCTGACGCTGATCTGGGACTGCTGAAGGGCAAGAAAATCGCCATAATCGGATACGGCAGCCAAGGGCACGCGCACGCGCAAAACCTTAAAGAGTCCGGTCTGGATGTCGTGGTTGCCGAGCTTGAGGGCAGCGAACCGTGGAAAGCCGCCGAAGCGGCAGGATTGAAGGTTATGCCGACGGCCGCCGCCGCCGAAGTTTCCAGCGTTATGATGATCTTGCTCCCCGACCATGTTCAGGCTGTTGTCTACCAGAAGGACATCGCGCCCCATCTGAAAGCAGGCGACACGCTGATGTTCGCGCATGGATTCAACATTCATTTCGGACAGATAACGCCCCCAGCCGATGTGGATGTTACGATGATCGCTCCGAAAGGCCCCGGACACTTGGTCCGCCGCATGTATGAAGAGGGCAAAGGAGTTCCGGCTCTGGTGGCGGTGTTTCAGGACGCTTCAGGAAAGGCCAAGGCTCAGGCTCTTGCGTACGCAAAAGGCATAGGCAGCGCCCGCGCCGGCGTTATCGAGACGACTTTTAAGGAAGAAACAGAGACAGACCTATTCGGGGAGCAGGCGGTGCTTTGCGGCGGATGCACAGAACTCGTGAAAGCCGGCTTCGAGACATTGGTGGAAGCGGGCTATCAGCCGGAAATAGCGTACTTCGAGTGCCTGCACGAGCTTAAGCTGATCGTCGACCTTATGCAGGAGGGCGGCATACAGTGGATGCGCTATTCGATCAGCGACACCGCAGAGTACGGCGACATGACGCGCGGGCCGATGGTTATAGACGCGCGCACGCGCGAGACGATGAAAAAAATTCTCGTGTCCATACAGGACGGCAGTTTCGCAAAGGAATGGATTGACGAAAATAAGAACGGGAGACCTAATTTCAACAGGCTCAAAGAACGCGATGAGAACAGCCGGATCGAGGTCGTCGGCAAGAAACTGCGCTCGATGATGCCTTGGTTGAAGAAATAGCCATGGCTGAGAAACAAGACAAAAACAGGGTTGTAATTTTCGACACCACGATGCGCGACGGGGAACAGTCGCCCGGCGCCACGATGACGACTTATGAAAAACTTCAGGTGGCGCACCAGCTTGCCCGCTTGAAGGTGGATGTCATCGAAGCTGGATTTCCTTTCGCTTCTCCGGGAGATTTCGAAGCGGTGAAACTCATCTCGCAGCAAGTCGAGGGGCCATGCGTCGCCGGACTGTGCAGAACAGCCTTCCCCGACATAGACCGGGCTTGGGAAGCGGTTAAAAACGCTTCCCGAAACAGGCTTCACACATTCATAGCCACTTCTGAAATTCACATGTCCAAGAAACTGCAGATGACTCCGAAACAAGTTGTCAAAGCTGCGGTCGACGCTGTGAAATACTGCAAGGAAATAACGGACGATGTCGAGTTCTCGTGCGAGGACGCGACAAGGTCGGAATTTGATTTCTTATGCGAGATAGTCGAGAAAACGATAGCCGCCGGAGCCACTACCATCAATATACCCGACACAGTCGGCTACACAATGCCTCACGAGTATGAGCCGCTGATTCGAAACCTGATAAAAAAGATTCCCAACTCCGGCAAAGCCATCTTCAGCGTTCACTGCCACAACGACCTCGGCTTGGCGACGGCGAATTCGATAGCCGCGCTGGTCGGCGGGGCCAGACAGGTGGAATGCACCATCAACGGCATTGGCGAGCGCGCCGGAAACGCTTCTCTGGAAGAAATCGTCATGGCTTTGCGCACCCGGCGAAACCTGATGAACCTTCACGCCGGAGTTGAAACAACCGAGATTTACCGCTCAAGCCGACTTGTCAGGCGCGTAACAGGCATCGACGTTCAGCCCAACAAGGCCATTGTCGGCAAAAACGCTTTCGCGCACGAGGCGGGCATTCATCAGGACGGCGTTCTCAAAGACAAGCGCACTTACGAGATAATGGACGCCGACTCAATCGGCCTCTCCTCAAGCTCTCTTGTTCTAGGCAAACATTCCGGAAGACACGCCTTCTCCGACAAGCTTTCAGAGCTTGGATATGAGTTGGACAGGAATGATTTGAACAAGGCGTTTTTCCGCTTCAAGGAACTATGCGACAAGAAGAAGGAAGTTTCAGACTGGGACATCAGGTCGATAATCGAAGACGAGGTGATGCAGATACCCGAGAAGTTCCACCTCGAGTCCGTGAATGTCATGTGCGGAGGCAGGGTGAAGGCCACCGCTATGATAATCATGGGAGTGGGAGAAAGACTCGTCGAGGAATCGGCAATAGGCGTCGGCCCCATAGACGCCGTCTATCAGTGCATCAGGAAGATAACGGGAGAAGACATCAAGTTGATTGATTTTTCGGTAAAATCAGTCACCGGCGGAATCGACGCGTTGGGCGAAGTGACAGTGCAGATCGCCGGCCCCAAAGGAACGGTCGTAAGCGGCA
>JAKQBV010000543.1 GCA_029573925.1 bacterium | reverse complement strand
ACCGTCGGCGGCATCGCCGTCGATCCCTTTGGATACCTGCTCGTGCCGGACATGAGCTACGAGACGCCCGGCATCGTGTTCATCGACACTCTGACGAACACGGTGTCGCAAGGCCCGGTCAGCGTGGGCCTGCCGCCATACGCGGTCGCTTTCACAACAATGCAAGCGGATGAATAGCCTGAATTTTGAAAACACCCCGCGCCCTCCGGGGCGCGGGGTGTATAATTTCCAGATGCGCAAACGGGCTTCGCACATAGTTAAACCCGGCCGGGCGTTGGCGGCGCTGCTCGCGCTGCTCGCGCTGTGCGCGCTCGCCGCGCTCTCCGCTTCATGCTCTCGCGCGCCAAAGCCGGACCCCGCCGCCAGCGACGCCAATCTCCCCTCCCGCATCGTTTCCCTTTCCCCCGGAGCCACCGAAATCATGTTCGCGCTCGGACTAGATTCAGAGATCGCCGGAGTCACGAACTACTGCAACTATCCCCCCGAAGCGGCGGCCAAACCCCGCGTCGGCGGCCTCTACGACCTTAACTTCGAGGCGCTGATCAGCCTCAACCCCGACCTTGTCATTCTTACGCCCGCCACGTCCGATATCGCAAAAGAATTGGACAGGATGGGATACCGAACTCTCGTCACGCCGAATGACACGTTCAACGACGTGGTCGCCTCGGTGATATCGATAGGCGCGGCGGTCGGAAAAACGAAAGAGGCCGCAGCTCTGGCGGACGAAATGACATCCGCCCTCGAAGACGCCCGCGACGCCTCCGCCTCAAAAAAACCGGTGTCGGTGATGGTGGTGGTAGACCGCGCGCCCGGCTCCCTTCAAGGCCTGTACGTCGCCGGCAAAGGCTCCTACTTCACCGAACTGCTCGACGCTTCCGGCGGCAAGAATATCTTCGACGATTCTTCCATCTACTACCCGCAGCCCTCGCTCGAAGAAATCATCTCCCGCAACCCGGCCTTGATAATCGAGACGCGGCTCGGAGAAAATCTTTCAGAGGCGGACATTCGGCGCATCGTTTCCGACTGGAAGGCGCTGGGAGACGTCGACGCGGTGAAAAACAACCGCATCCTTATCTGGACGGAAGACTACGTGGCGCGGCCCGGGCCGAGGCTGGTTCTGCTGTTGGACAAATTCAGGCGGGCGGTCGATGATGCCCGCTGATAACTGCCCCATATATTCAGTCCGCTCCCTGAGCTATGAGATCGGGGATAAACGCGTCCTCGACTCAGTGAGCATGGACGCGAAGCCCGGCGAGTTCATCGCCGTGGTCGGCCCCAACGGAGCCGGGAAATCCACTCTGCTGCGGCATCTGGTGAGAGTCATCATGCCGCCGAAGGGCGCGGTGTTGCTTTACGGCAAGTGCGTCACGACGCTTCGCCAGAGGGAAATCGCCGCGGGCGTCGGCTATGTGCCCCAGAGCAGCCCGGTCTATCTGCCGTTCACCGCTCTCCAGTTCGTCCTGATGGGCAGATATCCGAGGATGAACCCGCTGGTGCGGCCGGACGACAGGGAGGCCGCGCACGCGCTTGAAATCCTGAACGACGTCGGCATGTCGGATTTCGCCGACCACCGCGTGGACATGATGAGCGGCGGAGAACGCCAGAAGATTTTTATCGCCGCCGCTCTCGCTCAGGAGCCTAGCGTCCTGCTCCTCGACGAGCCGACAACCTACCTCGACCCCAAACATCAGCGCGACATCCAGCGCATACTCCAATCACTCCACCGGGAGCGCGGAACCGCCGTCGTCGCCGTTACACACGACATTAATTTCGCCGCGCGGTTCAGCGACAGGATAGTGGCTATGAAAAAAGGCGCGGCTGTTTACGACGGCCCTCCGGACGGCCTCATGCGGAAACCCCGCCTCGAAGAGCTTTTCGACACCGAGTTCGACTACGCGCGCGGCGACGGCGAGGACGGCGTGTTCGCTTTTCCCCGGAGGAGCCTATGACCGCCCGGACGCGCAAGCCCGCGACGCGGGCGTTCGCATTGCTGATACTGCTAGCCGCAGTCGTCGTGGTCGCCGCGCCGCTAGTCGGCAGTTCGAACGTCTCATTTTCCGACATAGCGGGCATATTCAACGCCGAGCCGCCCACCGCCGCGGAGCGGATATTCTGGCAGGTGCGCGCGCCGCGCGTCATCCTCGCGTTCATCGCCGGGGCCACCCTTGCTCTCTGCGGCCTGTCATTTCAGGCGGTGTTCCGCAACCCGCTGGCTTCCCCGTTCACGCTCGGAGTTTCCGGCGGCGCGGCATTCGGAGCCGTGCTCGCCATCAAGCTCGGACTCGCTTTCTCCATCCCCGGCGTTTCAGTCACACAGATATTCGCATTCGGCGGAGCCCTCGCCTCCATCTTCCTCGTCTACGGCATCGCCCGCGCAAGAAAAGGCTTCACTATGGCCACCATGCTTCTCACCGGCGTCGCCGTCAGCTTCTTCTTCTCGGCGCTCATCATGTTCATCCAGTTCTTCGCAGACTACGCTCATTCCTTTTCGATGGTACGCTGGATGATGGGCAGCCTCTCCATTGTCGGCTACAGACAAGTTATTCAGGCAGCCGTCCTGTCCGCGGCGGGCGGCGCGTCGATATTCCTGCGCCGCAGCGAGATGAACCTGCTCACCGCCGGAGACGAGATAGCGCGGGGCCGGGGCGTTGATGTGGACCGCTCGCGCGCAGCCATATTCTTCGCTGTCTCGCTGGCCACCGGCGGGGTGGTCGCCATCTGCGGCCCGATCGGTTTCGTCGGCCTGATGATCCCGCACATAATGCGCCTCATCGTCGGCCCAGACCACTTCGACCTCGCTCCCGCGTGCATCCTCGGCGGCGGCATATTCCTTGTCCTGTGCGACACCTTCGCCCGCACCGCCATCTCCCCATTCGAAATCCCCATCGGCGTCATCACCGCCATGCTCGGCGGCCCCTTCTTCATCTGGCTTCTCTTCCGCCATCCGAACTGATTTTTGCGCATCAGGAATAACACGGTCGGATTCGCCAATGGAGCCAGCGAACCAAGTCGGTTTTCATAGCGGCTAACTGCTTCTCGCGCACAAACGAGTTTTATACCAGTTTTCAATTGGTTTTACCCATCGCACACCAACAACATGGTTGCGGGCGCCAACCGGCACAATGGGTAAAGTCAAATAATACTTCGTATATACATATTATTAGATAACTCTACCCGCTTAAATGTGTGCCATGCGCATCAAAGCTCTTTCCTTTGCGCATGATGCTGTTTTATCAAATGACTAATGGGAAGTTTTTATTTAATTTTACGTTTATGAAGAAAATTCTAATAAAAACCTATTTGCAAAAATGATTCACATTAGCGCGTCGGAGCGAAGGCGCGAACGCGCCCGCTCCGCCGCGCGCATAGAAATGTTTTGAAAGGGATTTTAAGAAAAAACTTTCTCAAAAGTTTTCCCTTAACTCCCCGTCTTTAGAGCGGCAAAGGGACAGGCGCGGCGCTGCGGGCGGATTCGTAGGCGGCGAGAGCGATTTCGAGAGCTTTGAGGCCGTCGATGGCGGGCACTGGAGCCGGGCCGCCGCAGCGGACCGCGCGGACGAAGTCGTCGATAAGCAACGCGTCCATGTTGTCTCCCCAGCCTTTCCAGACGGACATTCCCGCCCGGTCGTCGCTGCAAAACGCGTTCTGCGCGAATGCGTCAAGCTCTATCGCTCCCGCGTCTCCGAATACGTTTATCGTCACGTCCCCCCACGTCGGGAACGATTTCGGACGCGACCAACTCGTGTCGATAGTCGCGAAGAAGCCGCCCTCGAACTTGATTGAAAGCAGACCCGCGTCGTCCAGCCCCAACCCCGGATGCAGGAGAGAGTTTCCGACTTCCGCGAACACCTCGACCGCGTCCACTCCGAGAATCCAGCGAAGGACGTCCGCCACGTGGACGGTGTGGTCGATAACCGCTCCGCCGCCGGACAGAGAGGCGTCGAGAAACCATCCCGGAGGCATTCGACCGTGGTTTGTGCAGGAAGCTGCCAATGGGCGTCCGATCTCTCCGGCGAGTATCTTTTCCCTCATGCGCGCCACAGGGGGGGAATACCTGACCGGGAACGCGACAGAGAGAATCCGTCCCGCGCGCTCGAACGCCGCCGTCATCGCGCGGGCGTCTTCCAGCGTGTGCGCGATGGGCTTTTCGCAGAGCGCGTGAACCCCCGCCGCCGCGCACGCCTCGGAGTCACGGCGGTGCGCCGCGTTTTCAGAGCATATCACCGCGAAGTCAGGTTTCAGCCGGTCAAGCAGCGCGGACAGATTGTCGCTGAACGGAACGCCGAGCCTGTCCGCCGCCGCGCGTCCGCGCTGCGCATCGTCATCGTACACGCCGCAGACGGAGACGTCTTCCCGCCGCGCCAGACAGTTCGCGTAACTATTGGCGTGCGGGTGAGCGAAACTTGTCATGACCGCTTTAAGTTTCAATGGCGACAACCTTTCCTTCCCTCGCGGAGCGCGCGATGGCGTCCGCGGCGGCCACCGCGAGCGCCGCTTCGTCCGCTCTTATCAACGGTTCCGCCCCGTTTTCGACGCAGTCCAAGAAATGTTCAAGTTGAAGAGCCATCGGAGATTTCGATGTCGGATTTTCAAATTTCGCGCCGCCATCGTAGAGTGACGTTTTCAGCGCGGGTTTAGAAACATTGTCGATTTGCAGAAGTCCGCCGTCGCCGGCGATCTCGAACTCGTATCTGAAGCCGATGTTTACTGCCCAGCAGGCCTCGAAGTGGGCCATGGCGCCGGACTTGAACCGGAGGGTCGCCAAAGCGAAATCGAGGCCTGAAGCCGGGTCGCAGACACGGCGCGCGAAAGCCCTTTCGGGCGCTCCCAGCGCCAGTAGAGCGAAGTCTATGTCGTGTATCATCAGGTCGAGTATCACGCCGCCGCACAGCGCGTCGTCGCAGTACCACGCGCGGGACTCCGGAGGCCGGTTGGTGAGACGGCGCGCGCGCGCGACTCCGGGCGCGCCGATGTCACCGTTCCGGAAGCTGTTCAGCAATGTCCGGTAGTCCGGAAAAAAGCGCAGGATGTGGCCGACGAGCAGCAACCGTCCCCTTAAGGCCGCCAGCGCGGCCAGCGCCCGCGCTTCCGCGGGGTCGGCGCACAGCGGTTTCTCGCAGAAAACATGCGCCCCGGCTTCCAGAGACGCCCTTACCGCAGGCGCGTGCAGATGCGTCGGCAGACACACGTCAACCACGTCCGGCCTCGCTCGCTCCAGCATCTCTTCGACGGTCGCGAACGCCTTCATTCCCGCCGCTTCCGCCTCCACGCGCCTCGCAGGGTCGGTGTCCGCAGCAAACGACGGACGCGAGCCTCCCGCAGCCGCGTACGCGTCGCGCCTGACCCTTGCCATGAATCCATATCCGGCGAAACCTATAGTCGCCATCCCGCCCTCCGGCAGCCACGCTGCCTCTCGCCGAAATGATATGTCCGCCGCGCCGCCCTAGTCAATCTCCTGTTCAAAGCTCCGCAAAAACTGTATAATCGGCGGAACACGGCGCGGCGCCGCATCACAGCGCGACACGCGAGGCCCGCGCGATTGAGGAGACGAGAATGAACCTGACTGATAAGTTTTACGCGGAGATTGAAACCCTTAAGAACCATTTCGACGGCATAGACGGAAAACGCGAATGGGCGTACGTGACCGCCAGAGAGTTGCGGCGCGACTCCGTGCAGGCGGTCAGAGACATCCACCGGGGCAGGTTCGAGGAAGCGCGCGCGCTCATCGCCAAAGGACGCGACGCGGCGGTCGAGTTGGCCGCCCTAGAAAGCAAGTTCGGGTTCGCCGAAGAGGCACAACAGGAATACGCCGAAGCCGCCCTCACTCTAGCTTTCATCTCCGGTCAGGAACCGCCCTCGCGGGAAGAAATCGGAACCACCGAGCGCGGATACCTCCTCGGCATGGCGGACGTCATAGGCGAGCTTCGCCGCCACATCCTAGACCTGCTGCGCAAGGACCGCATTGAGGAATCAATCGCCTTCATGGACCTGATGGACGACCTGCAGGGCATACTGATGAAATTCGACCACACGGACGCCGTGCTGCCCATGCGACGCAAACAGGATCAGTTCCGCCCAATAATCGAACGCACACGCGGCGACCTCACCAATATCATCTGCCAGAAAAAACTCGAACAGCGACTCCGCGACAACGAAGCAGCGAAATAACCGCCTCCGCCACTGCGACAGACAATACATCCGCGCGCGCGTCAGGCGCGGCGCTTCATGCCGCTCCTTAAAATAGTTATTCCATGAGTATGCGGAGAAACCATTTTAATCTGCGCTCAATGCTGTTCAATCATCAAACAGTTAGAAACAAGATCTTTTGCGACAATATTTATTGGGGTGTAGGCCGGCATCGCCGAATGCCGCCTTATCATTCAAATTACTTAAAAAAGCAAGAAATCAAGACGCTAGCCGACGCGCTACATAGCCGCCGATTACTTCAGCGAAGGGCTGGCTGTATTTCAAAACTCTGAACGCAAAGTCTTGGAGCTTCCCCTCGATTGAGCGCGCTGGAAAAGGTTATGCATAAGGATTGTAATAAGCGTCATGTTTCAGCAACCTAGCAACAACTAACCCGCCGTCACCCCTATTGCTATGAACATAAGTTTAATATCGTTGATTTCGCGCTCTCTAAGCCCGCTCAGCGCAAGGCGAAGAAGGGCCATATCGGCAGGTCAATAATATTAAAGACCATCACATGCCATTTTCAGCAACCGCCTTTCTGAAAGTTGCCGTTGTTTTATGTTCGTTGAGGCGCGGAGCACAGCCTTGACTGTGGTAAAATACACTTAGAGATTAAATACTGCGTGATTGCGATAGCGAATAACAAAACGCTGAAAAGAATCCTATTGGGCTGCGGCGGAGCGGCCGCGGCGCGGTCGTTGTTATTCTCGCTGGCATTTTTCGCAGTCATCGCATCCTCGGCATTCTCTATCGATAAAAGCGGTGGTCTTAACGACCTTGAAAGGAAAGCTCTTTTTCAATGCGCGAGGTCTTGCTACGCGGAGTGCGTAGAGAGCTATGTAAAGGCGGGAGGCGACCCGTATATTCAGGAGACGCCCGGCAAAACTTCCTCCAGCCTGCTATGGACGGCTTTCGATTACGGCTGCGACAATGTTATTCGTCGGCTTGTCGATATCGGAGTTGACGCCGCCAGCGGAGCAGGTTCAGGCTTTTTAAGGGCGGTTTTCGATTACGGCGATAAAGAAGCCTTTAGTCGTCTTGCGGCCGCCGGTTACGACCTCGACGGCGCCGATGAATACGGCTTAACCCTGCTAGGTTACTCCCTTGTTTATCACAGAAGGGACATAGAAGAGTTTTTGCTTCAACTCGGCGCGAAGGTTTACGCCTCCAAAGAGCTTTTTGGCGAACACGCGCTGCAACATGCGGTTTTCAACAACGACATCGAGCTTGCGTCCAAACTTCTGGCGGACGGAGCGGACCCAAATGAAACGCTTGACGTCGCCCCAGCGTCTTATGCGCTCGACCGGCAAGACTTGTACGTTTTACGCCGCCCCGGGCGCAATGACTGCGACAGTCAAGAGCTTATCCCCGCCAGAGACATGTGCTTGAACTACGGGTTGACCCCGCTGCATGAAGCGGCTTTCCGCGGAAGAACAGAGATAGCCCGGAAGCTGATAGACAACGGAGCCGATGTGAACCGGCGAAGCGCCCGCAACGGCATAACGCCGCTTGTCTCCGCGATTATCGGAAACAACAAGGGCGTCTTTGATTTGCTGCTCGACAACGGGGCCGACATCCATTTTGTTGACGACGCCGTTGAAGATACAGCTTTGCACTATGCGATATACTTCGCCAACGCCGACATAGCCGTCTCTCTTATAGAAAAAGGGGCTGATTTATATCGCGCAAACGCTCTAGGCGCGACCCCGCTCCTGCATCTTCTTATTGACGCCGCTCCGATGCGTTGCCGCAAAGGCGAAGTCGCCGCTCTGTATGACGCTTGCGCAGAGAACGGCTTCGACGTCAACTATCGTTTTTCGAGCGCAGAAACCATGCTGCATCTTGAGTCGCTGCATCCTGTTCCTCTCGCATCGGCGGTGCGATCCCTTCTGCGCAATGGAGCCTCGGTTGACGCTTTGGACGGACGCGGCTTGACGCCGATACAGATTGCCAATCATCCCGGCGTGTTTGAAGCATTAATAGAACACGGAGCGGATTTGGACGTCAAGGACGCTTCGGGGAGGACGCTGCTGCATAGGCTTCACGGAAAACACGCGGATGACATCGCCGGACTATTGCTCGTCCGCGCCGCGGACGCCGACGCCCGCGACGCCGATGGAAACTCTCCTCTGCACGGCTTCTCCGACGGCCGCTACGAGCTTAACAGCGCCGCTATCGAAACTTTGTTGAAACACGGCGCCGACGTCAACGCTCGAAATACGCGCGGCGAAACCCCTCTCCACCGGGCCGCGCGCGGATACAATGCGGAAGCCGCGGCGGCGCTTCTTGCGCGCGGCGCGCACGTCAACGCGCGCGACGCGCGCGGCGACACTCCTCTGCTGACAGCGGCCAGCCTGCGCAAAGAAGGCGCAAACAAAACCATGCTGGTTGAGACCTTGCTGAAATACGGGGCGGACGTAAACGCAAAAAACAGGCTCGGCAACGCGCCTCTTTGCAAAGCAAAATACGGATACAAAAGCGATGATTGCCTCCCGGACGATTGGCTGTTCGGCTGCGAAGAGGCCTACGGCGTCTCGCCTATCCCTGAAATGCTGATAAGGGCCGGGGCAAGGGCAAAAGGTCTAGGCTTCGGCTGCCCGGACGTCGAGGAAAAAGCAATGTTGCTTAAAAACATACGCGGAAGATAAGACACACGCGCGCCGCGCGGTTTTGCTGTTTAGCCATATTAAGCGACACCGGCGCATCCCAGTCACGCCCCCGAAAAGATGGTTCCGAACTTCTCAAAACTCGCGCTTCAAGAGCATCACATTAAAAACGTCGTCTCGGCTGCGCGTCATTCCGGGGTGTCTTTTGGGCGGCTGCCGCTTGTCCAGAATCTTCATGTCCTTGAGAACCTTGTTGTTTATATACCACGTGATAATATCAGCGATTTCAGTTTGCATTCTGAACTTGACTCCGGTATTTACAAAACCGATTTTTCTTTTAAGCTCAACCATTCCTGAAAAAGGAAACTCCATCTCTCTGTCAACAATTATCGCGTCTATATTAAAGTCTGTTTTAAAGCCAAAGCCGCCAATGTCACCTTCCAGTTTTACGTTACGAGCCTTTAAACAATTCGCGCTTCCGGGATTTGAGTGGGTAGGTACCACATATAGTGTTCAGGCCGGTAGCGCATGAAGATTCCTTTCACGGATTAATTTTCGGATACAGGTCGAGACCGCCGCAGTGGAAATAGATAGCAGTTTTGTAATGGTC
>JAKQBV010000538.1 GCA_029573925.1 bacterium | reverse complement strand
GAGAGGAGTCGGGACGATGGCGAGAGCGGCGGGCAGGGCGGCGGCGTTGACGGAGCCTCAGAGGGCGGTGCGGGAGGAGTTGCGGGCGTCCGCCGAGCAGATAGGGTTGCGGCTTGCGGCGGGGCGGGCAGGCGCGCGGGTGTCCCGCGTCGAGTGGGCGGAGCGCAATATAACGCTGGCGGGCGGTCCTTTTTCGTTCGCCGGGCACGAGTATCAGCGGGGCGTCTACGAGTGCGAGGCCCCGCACATAGTGATACGCAAGGCCGCGCAGATGGGCGGTTCGCTGTTCGGGATTCTGGACGCGTTGTGGGCGTTGGACACCGGGCAGGCGCGGACAGCCATCTATTTTTTCCCCACCGCGCGGGACATCCGCGATTTTGCTCACGACAGGGTCAAGCCCATCATCTCCGGCAGCGCGCGCCTGTCCGCCCGTTCGCGCGGCATCGACAACGCCGGATACACCCAGTTCACGGACGCCTCCGGCGCGGTGTCCGGCGCGCTCTATTTCAGAGGCATGAAATCCAAAGTGTCGACATCCTCCGTCCCGGCGGACCTGATAATGATAGACGAGCGCGACAAGGTGTCCACCGCGGACTACGAGTTGGCGCTGAAGAGGGTTTCGCACTCGGAGCTTGCGCTGGTGCGGGAGGCGTGCACTCCCACCGTGTCGGGAATCGGCATAGACGCGCTGTTCGAGCGGTCGGACAAGAGGCATTGGACGCTGCGGTGCGCGCGTTGCGGAAAAGAGAATCGTCCGGAACTGGAGTTCAGGGAGAACGGGGGGCCGGAGCGGACGCTGTACGAGAGGGGCGGGGAGGTTTATCTTGGGTGCGCGGCGTGCGCGGCCCCGCTGGACGCCGCCTCCGGGCGCTGGGTGGCAGAGATGCCCGGTCGCGACATCGCGGGCTTCCAGTTCTCTCAACTCTGGTCTCAGGTGGTGCAGCGGGGCGCTCCGATGGCCCGCGCCATTCTCGACGATTTCCGTAACACGCGCCATATCGCAGATTTTTGGAATTCCAGAATAGGGCTTCCTTATGAGGATAAAACGACGTCTCTGACGCGGGACGCGCTCGACGCGTGCGACGGCGACTACGGGCTTGCGCCGCGCGGTTCCGCCTGCACGATGGGCGTGGATCAGGGGGACGAACTTCACGTGGTGATTTCTGAACGTCAACAGGGGGTACGGCGGGTCGTGTGGGCGGGCGTTCTTGACGGGTTCGGCGGGTTGCCCGGCCTCATGCGCAATTACGACGTCCGTTCCTGCGTAATCGACGCCATGCCGAACACGCATTCCGCGCGGGACTTCGCGGCGATGTTTCCCGGCAGGGTTTTCCTCTGCCACTATGTGGAATCGGCCCGGGGCGGCCCAAGGTGGAACGTCTCCGAGCGCTCGGTGGCGGTGAACCGGACGGAAGCGCTGGACGCCGCGGCCGCCGCATACCGCAGGCTTGAGGTCAGGCTGCCGAAAGCCCCCGTCATCGAAGACCTGTTCAAACCCCAGATGGGGGCGATGGTCAGAAGGCCCGTAAGAGACGAAAACGGCGATATCGAAGGTTACGAGTGGGCGAAACGGGGGGCCGACCATTTCCGCCATGCCGATTGCTACGACCAGTTGGCTGGCGCGCGGCGCGGGCGCTCGCTCGGCGACATACTTTCCGGCGTGCTGGACTCCGGCCCGCGCGAATCGGTCGCATCCTCCCCCACTGATTCTCTGCGCGTCCCTCCGGCAACGAAATCCGCGCGCGCGCCCTCAGACGAGCCTTTCATAAAAAAAGAGATGGAAAACTGGTAATTTTTCCGGTGTTACGGAATGCCAAAACATTGAATTGCGAATTTCAAAGAAGGGAGTTGGGAAAATGAAGACAAGAAAGGAAGCTGAAGAGCGCTCGTGCGGACATCTGGGAGAGATGGCGCAGATGGAGATGGCGGCGAAGCTGTGCGACAGGCACGCGATACACGGCGAACTGCCGTCGGAGGCGCTTGACGCGGCTCTGGCGGACATCGAGCGCGACATAGCGGATTTCGAGAGGTCGCCGACGGGGGATTCGACGCGGAACGCGCTTGTTCTGGGGCTGGCGCGGCGGGTGTTCGTGTCGAGGCTCAGGACGATGGCGGAAAAGGTGAAGGCCGCGAAAGCGGCGGGGACGGGGATATCGGTCGAGCGGCTTCGCTCCTGACCGGTTGACTCCGCCGGGAGATATCTATGAACTATCCGTTGTTCGACAGGTCGGAAGGGTTTTATCACGCTCTGTCGCTTCTGCCCGACTGGGAGGAGCGGCTGGCCAGACAGCTTGACCTTGAGACGTTCGCCCGCGCGCGCCTCGACGAGGCGGAGCGAATTGTGTTGCGCTTCAGCCAGCTAGGATACACCACGCGCGAAATCGCTTCTTACTACGGCGTCAGCCAGTCCGGGCTTTCGAGGAAACTCAAGCGGATATTCTCGCGCATGGCGGACGCCGCAATCATGCGGGAACTCAGGGAGGAAAGCATAAGGGAGATGCAAAGAATTCTGAACGCGGGGGAAGACGCGGCGGACGAAGCCGCCGCCTGAACGCCTCGCGCTCCACCACAAAAAAGGGGGAAAGAGAATGAAAGCTATGGAAACGATAGGGAATCTTTTTAGGAATAGAAAGGCCGCGAGGGCGGAAGGGCGCGTCGCCGAATACTCCGCGCGCGCCGAAGGAGTAGCGGAGGGCGAAAGCGCTGGCGCGGGGAGCGTCCCGGAGGGCGCGGCGCGCGAGCGCGGCGTCGATTCGCAGATTGCTCGCCAGCGCGGCCCCGGCGGTTTCACGGGCTTCGTCAACCCGGACGAACTTGCCGCCGGAAAAGGGCTAGAAACCTACGATCGCATGATGACCGACGCGCAGGTGCGCATGGCGGTCAACTACAAAAGGTTCGCTGTGATAAGCGCCGACTGGGACGTGGTTCCCGGCGGGCCGAGCAAGCGC
>JAKQBV010000521.1 GCA_029573925.1 bacterium | reverse complement strand
TTGCAAGCTTGCCCATAGTGTCGCGGATATTTGTATTCATCTCTTTCAGGCCTTTTTTAACTCCGGCCTGATCTATCTTTGTGTCAATTTTTATGCTTCCGTCGCTCATTTCCACGCTCCGTAAATATCAATCTTTTCCGCCTCCAGCGCGACGGCCGCTTTTGCAAGAGCAAGCTGTTTCCGATATTCCGGGTCAGCCTTCGGGTCAATCTTTTTGCCTCGTATATCCATGACAGTATGGAGCGTAGTTCCCTCCGGAAGATTTTTGAATAGTTCAAGAAAATCCCACCAGTGCGCTTCCCATGTTTTCAGGTCTATCCGGTATACCTGGAAGAACGCCGCGTAAAGCCTTCCGGCGTCTACGTTAAAATCGAACACCCTTTTTCCGGAAGATTCTTTTTCCTCTCCTCCGGAAACATACAGACTGATAAAATCAAACACACCTTCAAGCGGAGGCGTGTTCTCAAAAAAAACACGGATATACAACCATGCCTTTTCGTTATCATCAAGCGTTTCGTCTTGAGCTATCCGAAAGAACTTCAATCCCTGCCGGAAGTCCGTTCGGATAGCGCACCCGCCCCATGTCGCCGGAGCGTTATCGAGGAGCGGGTTATACATTAGATGAGATCCTTATACATGGCGTTGAGCTGTTCTTCAAGCCAGCGAAGCAATGCCATGAGTGTGCGAAGAAGGACGATCGGGTTTTCACCGGATGCCTTCCAGAAAAGATCCCAATCGCCTAACGTCGCGCTGATGATTTTCTTTTCCATCGCTTCGACTTCATCAAGTACATCAAGTCCATCTGGAGAGGAAGGGTTTATTTCTGCGAGTCCTGAAAGCTGTTCAATCCATCGTTTCAGCTCGGTTTTATTTCCGACGTTGATTGATTTCGTCGCGAGGACGTTTCCGTTCGTGTCTGTAATATCAACGGTTTTTACCCCGCTTCCAATCCCGAGTTTAAAATCTGCCATTGCTTCCTCCAATGATTAAATAAAGGGCGGAGCCGAAACCCCGCCCATCCGATTAAGCCTTAATGTCGGCGGCTTCCAGAGCCTCTTCGGCAAACTTTACGACGCGTTTGTTTGCGTCGAGTTCGTATACCTGGAGGTATTGTCCAGCCGATGCCATGATGTCATCTCCGGAAGTATACGCTATGAATCCGGGAAGGTACTGCTTCGCGTAAATAGTGCCAGCCGACTGCGCGGCGAGCTTGTATGCGAGCGAGTTTCCTTGCGCGGCTGTTGCGGTTGCCTTCGTTGCTCCTGCAACAGAGCCGGCAGCGATTGCGACGGACAGCGCGGGAGCGCCAGAGCGCGGAGTGATCGAAGGCTTTCCGTTTACGTGAATCTCGCACGAGAACGCGCCAAGCGACCCGGCGTCGCCACCTCCGGCCACAATCGAGGTGAATGTTGCGGGCCCTGATTTGATTTCGCCGTCCGAGCTGGTAAGCCTAACGTTCGAGATAGCGTCATCACCGAACGCGCCGAACAGTCCTGCGATAAAGTCCTGGGCGGCGTCTCCGGTTACACGGCTTCCGCTAACGGTAAGGATAAGCTGCCCGCCAGTTTTTCTGGTGGTTGCGTATCCTTCGTCAGCGTAGAAACTTTGCTGGTCGTTGACCTCGTTCATGGAAGTCTCTACGGTTGCGATACCCTCGGCAAGCCTGACGTATGTTCTGGTCGCGGCTTTCGGCGTAATGTCGACTTCAAGAAGCGTTTCGTAATTGAGTGGGAATCTCATGTTCCTACCCCCTTGTAAAATAGGTTAGCCGAAAACCGGCTATATATGTATAATCCCCCGCCTCGATCTTCTGCACAAGCGAAGGGTTCGAAGTCGGTTCGATTGTAACCAATGTTTCATCTGTGAGGTTAACTTCCTCAAGGTCAAGTATATCAATAAGAGCGCACAAAGTATCGTATGCCTTTGCGCTGTCATCGCTTCGCGCGTATACAGAAAAAGGGAATTGCCCGTGTCTGGATTTGCTATAGCTTCGCACCTCAACCGGGTTCCCCGGATTCGCGCGCACCATCATCGCGTCTCCTGCGTCTGTCGGTGTCATGTCGATATAGACAAGCGGGCCCAGAATAGTCGAGTGCGCTGTAATGTACGCGGCGAGGTCAGCGATTATATTCTTCATTTGCCAA
>JAKQBV010000518.1 GCA_029573925.1 bacterium | reverse complement strand
GCATCGGAATGGGCAAAGGCGAGCATAGAGCGGTCGAGGCTGCCGAGAACGCTATGACCAGCCCGCTACTTGAGAATACGATAGAAGGCGCTCAGGGCCTTCTCGTCAACGTCACCGGCGGCAGGGATATGACTCTGCACGAGGCGAATGCCGCCGCTGAGATTATCAGCAACGCGGCGGATGAAAACGCCAATATAATTTTCGGAACCGCCATCGACGAAAGCGTGGAAGGCGTCATCAGGGTCACCGTAGTGGCGACTGGGTTCGGCGAAGCCGCCAGATCCGTCGTATCGACGGATGAATCGGCATGGGAACGGCAAAAACGCGAAAAAACCGTCAGGGAAACGCACAAAAACACACAGTACGGCTCTGACAGCGTTGACATCCCGCCGTTCCTCAGAGAGAGTGGCATTTAATATGATTTGACGCGTTTTTTTAACTCTTTTTCTCCTTCTCCCTTGCCGCCGACTTAGTACAAGCCGGCGGCCTTCTTTTTTATGTTTTGCTTTTTAACATTCCGCTTATAACACAAAGCGCTTGTTTTTTAATGTTTCACGCCCTTTCGGGTGTTCATCGGCGGCTTCGCTCAAAAATTCAAACATCTTCTTTAATAAATGCTTTCTAAATATATCTACAATCAAAAACACGCCTCGTTTTATATGCTCCATCACGTTTGTCAGTAAGCTTTCTTAGAGAGATTGAAACAGGGTCACTTTATGGACATGTGAGGTGAAAAGAAATAATCGTCATCTGCGATGGGATAAAATCACACCAGAACAGAACCAGCGCTTTTTTATGTTTTGAGAGCGCTTAAACTGAAAAGGCGGCTTTTTTGAAGCAAAGAGATGAAAAAAGGAAAAAGCTGTCATGTCTTGTGATTAGTTAAAACACGGCGGCATTAAAGCGCTTGAAAACACGATATGTTTGGCGATTGAAACGAAGATTTGTAAAATCGATGAACAAGAGGATAGGCCAACACGCAATGGCCGCGAAAAACGCGCGGCAGAAAAGGAAAAAATGAGACGGACACAGCAACGCACGGCGCGGTTTTAGGGCAGAAAAGTAATATTTTGGAGTCAGAGATTCAATGTGCCAAATTTTTTATCAATATCGTCGGAGACAGATTTGCTGATTTTTTCGTATGATTGAAGAAAGTTGATAGCGCGGGGAGTGAGAGAAGCGCCGCCTCCGCCGCGTCCCCCGGTTTGAGTGTCAACGAGTTTGAACCCGAGCCTTTGTTCGATTTTTCTGATTTCGCCCCAAGCATGTCTATAGGAAACGCCTAATTTCTCTGTGGCAGCGGTTATTGAGCCTGTATTGTGGATTTCTCTAAGCAGTTTAAGGCGGCCGTCTCCGAAAACAGGTTGACCGTCTTCTTCAAGCCATATTTTGACGCGAAGTTTCATCATTTTGCAGACCTATGCTCGCTTAACAGAAAAGCGTCTAAAACCACTGATTGCGCAATCGATTTTAATCCCGACACAAGTTAACTTCAAGAGACCAAAGAAGTCTATTAGACACATATTGACCCAGATTTAGAATGAAAATTAATTAATTTAAAATAAAAAAACGATAATTGGTGAATCAGATAAAATCGATAAACAAGGCGATTGTTACTTGCCTTTGGGTCTGGGTTTGGGAGCCGGTCGCCATTCTCTCATTTTCCACCTCCGCTGTTATTGATTACATTTTACTCGGAATCAGCTAACAGTCAATGACAAAGTGAAAGTGTGCCAATAGGTTATTCCTCGCTCTGCTCCCGGGCAAGGTCGCTCCTGCTGTAGCGTTCGATTGAAACTTCTCCGGATTCAGATTCGAAAAAGTAAACGAAGCCGTCCCTGCACCAACCGGTCAACTCGTAGGATTCGCCGAAAAAGGTATTGAGGATTAGTTCGTTGTCAACTTCGGAGGCCCACAGTTCTTTATTGTAAATCCATCTGTCTAAAGTTTGGAACCGGTCTAGGAAGTCGTCGTCGAATTTGTATGGATAGGAGCCGCGCAACCTGTGTTCGACGTCCATTGCGTCATTGACCATTTCGATGGCGCGGTTGCACTTGACGCCGAGGGTTTGAAGTCTGGCGATTTCCTTGTCTTTGAGGGAACGGGATAGTTGGTTGGCGGCGATAGCGCCGAGGATGCCGACGATGGCAACGGAGATTAGCAGAAGAATGAGGAACGCGGCTCCGCGTTCTCCGGACCGAAATTCTTTGTCGTTTTCGGATCGGCGCATAATGAATTATATCATGAAAAACCGATAGAAGACGACGGATAAAAATCGTGATATAATCGGAAGACAAAATCAGTAAACTGGGGTCAGGCCGAGACAGGCTGTTGAAAAACTAAATTTGCGTCATCAGGTTGACATATAGCAAATACTGCGCTAAAATTGGAAAAACCGTTCTGGAGACAATGCAATGATG
>JAKQBV010000516.1 GCA_029573925.1 bacterium | reverse complement strand
CTGGACTTTGGCCTTTTAGAAAAACACCGAAGGGAGGAAAGACAGACGTTTGCGGGTCGCAGCGTCAATTTTTCATGTATAGGACGCACGAGGCGAGGTGGGGAAGTGATTTCTGCGGCTTTGAGTGTGGATGCGTGTGGTTCGCGAAGCCGGAGAAATGTATTCCGAGAGCTTTGCCCCACAATTCCTCTCGAAGTTTTTGCTGAAGAGCCGAAGTGGTCGTCGGGGATGGATCGCGGCGCGCCATCCATTTGGGAGGCGGCAGGGTTTGTATGAATCCGCCGCTTGCGTAGGCGCGACGCGCGGCCAGAAGAAGCATCGAATAGGCCGCCACGAGGAAAGCCGGAATGCGTTCGACGGAAAGGTTGTCGCGGACTTGGGCTTGTCCGACGCCGATGATCTGTTTTTCATCTCGAAAATTGACTTCGACGCCGAACCGCCACACGTATGTTTGCAGGATTTGTTCAGCCGAAAGATTCGGGTCCGTGCTAATGAGGAAGGCCGGTTTTCGATACAGAAGGCGGGCGCCTTTGCGAAGTCTGTAGGAAAGCGGAGCCACGACGACAAGACGCAGGTCGCGCTGTTGACCGGACGTTCTCCAGCGCACGGGGCCGATGGTCTTGATCTTAAAGTCATGGACGAGGCCGCCGACTTGGGCTTTGACGGTTTGATACGGAACGGAATGGTCGCCGAGAAGCTCCGCCGGAGTCGGAACTCTGTGGCCGTAGACCCGTTTGCGTCCGCATGCGGGTTGTTCGTCCGGCAAGGCATGGAGCCGGGCGTCGCCTCGAATCCGTCCGATGAAGACAGTGCGCTCTGGCAGTTGTTTCAGAACGGTCTCGTTGGTGTAGCCGCCATCGCCTGCGCACCATAGTTGACGGCTCCCGTCGCCGTCGAGGTCGAGGTCGGAGCGAAGGGCGTGAAGTCGCTCTACGGCAATCTGTCCGAGCCGTTGTTTTCTTTGCGCCGCGCGATAGGCCCGCCGTTCCTCCTCTCCGGCATTGCGCCCCGGCTTCGGCGGCGTCGGGGCGTGAACGAAGTCGACGGGAATCGCCCTTGCGCCCGACGGACTGTCGGCGGACGGCAGGGCGACGGAAATCTGCAAGAAGCGCTGCGCCCATGCCAAGTTGGCTTGGAACTTAGGCCCAAGCGGATCGCGCCTCCATGCCGCCCCCGGAATGCGCGAGCCGGTTTTGCGCAGCAGCGTGTCGTCGACCATGCAAACGACAGGAGCATGCGGCGAAAGCTCCTCGACGCTCCTGCGGCGAATAGCGGACCATGCCTTCGCCGCGTCCCAGCGATCCTTTGAAAAAAAACGGTAATCGGCCGACCAATCCGAAAACTGCCTGCCCGACGCGCATAGCATTCCCGTCACAGTGTTTCGGCCCAGTCCTACGAGGGAACTGAGCATCAGCGTCAGGCTTCTTTCCCGGACTCTTTGCTGGCCGCAGGCCGAGTCGGCTTCCCGCGCGAGAGCTTCGAACTCGCACAGGAGCCCACGCGGTTTTTTTTTAACACTGACGCCGGCGGCGTCTGGCGGCTGAGAGCAAGAAGAGCGCGGTCTTCAATGTGCCAATTTACAACTTCACCTTTAGAAAAATCCATGGCCTCGGCCACCGCCGTCGGAAAATTGATATACCACTGATCCGGCCCATTCTTCCTTTTGATCAACTGAACCTTAGTCGGATACCCCATGTTGACGACCTCCTTTTATAGTCTAGTTTATATACTAGTCCTAAAAAACCAATTCGTCAACATTAAATATCCGCGCTTTGCAACCTTAAAGTGAATTTCTACTAGTTA
>JAKQBV010000510.1 GCA_029573925.1 bacterium | reverse complement strand
ATGACGCGTCTTATGTGAACGTCGGCGGGGACACGATGTCGGGGCAACTCACATCGAGCGTGGCGGACGGAACGGCTCCGTTTATTGTGACATCTACAACAAAAGTGACAAATCTGAACGCGGACGCATTGGACGGCCTCGACTCGACGGCGTTCATGTCGGCGACCGCCGACAACTGAGTTGACGCTGGCGGCGACGCGATGACGGGCGCTCTGACGATGAACAATGTCGGACTTAACATGAACGGCGTGAACGGGGATATTACGTTCAACAATGCAGATGGAAATATTACACTCGCAGCGGGCGCGATTTCCGACAGCGTAGGCAATGTGAACATCAACGACGGTCTGGACGTGAACGGAACGATACAGTCGAGCTTGCCGATAAATAGCGTTGTGTTTCAGCATGCCGCGCCGGGGCGGATGGCGCTCCGCATGACCGACAGCACGGAATCGGCAATATCATGGTCGCCGACGGGACTGAATCTCGGATGGAACGTGTGGGAAGACGGGATTTCTTGGCAGAACGGGAACGGAGCCGCCCCTTCGGCTAATTTGCGTATCAGCAAAGGAACGCTTGGAACGGACAAGGCGTTGGAATTCATGGCGGCGTTGTCTGGAACCCCGGAATGGCATTCAAAGCTGGCAATAACGTATGCCGGCAAAGTGGGATTGGGCACAGCGACGCCGAGTTACAATCTGCACTTGAAAACAGGCGACGAGTCTTCAGTAATCAGCATCGACAGCGGCAGCGGTTCGGCCCAGCTTTCCGAACTGATGTTTTCCGACAGGGGAACGCCGAAGTGGAGCATAATTAAAGACTCCGCCAACGGATTTGATATCACCGAAGAGGGAGTCTCAACGGGCAGACTGCACATATTGCCCGGCGGCAATACGGGAATAGGAAAAACCAATCCTTCCTCGACTCTTGACGTAGCCGGAGGAATAGCAGCGGCAGGAGGCTCAAACAACGGGGTTTACGCGGTAACGACAGGCAGCTCTCCCACCGCCGGAGTATATGGATATACTGCCGGAACTACCGGCAACGGCGTCCGCGGGGTCAACAACGGCGGCAGCGGCGCGGGCGTCATAGGGGAAAACACCGGAAGCGGAACCGCTGTTTACGGGTTTCAGAATTCATCAGGAAACATATTCGCAGGCAATCATACCGGAGGAAGCGGAAACCTGATTAACTTGCAGAGCAGCAGTTCGGATATGTTCACTGTCGATAGAAACGGAAACGTGACAGCCGTCGGCGCTATAACGGCCGGGTGTCCGACAGGAACAGTTTCTGCGGGGGATTTCTGCATAGACAACGCAAGTCGCGGATTCGCCAACTGGAGGACCGCAGTTAACACTTGCCGAGGAGCCTATATGCACCTATGCAGCGCGGCGGAATTACAAGCGGGGTGTCAAGCAGGCGGCATCGGTTTCGCCGTGGCTCCCACTGCGTATTATGTTTCCGACATTTCGACGCAGAATGGCCGCGCAGGGAATTACTCCAATACCTCCTCAGGATGCGCGGCAGACCCTATATTAGGCGAAGCGATTTTTCCAACCACATATCCATATTATTGCTGTAGAGGCAAGTGACGGGCAGGCGGCGCGAGATGAAAAAAGGATTCGACATGATTAGGAAAGGGATTGTCGCGACGATAAGCGCGGCGGCGCTGATATGCGCGCCCGCGTTCGCCGGAACGAATAAAACAGGCGGCAACTATCAGATATTGCAAGACGCCGCCAACGCCGGCGGAGGGGCAGCGGCAGGAGGGAATTTTGAAATCATTTCTTCCGTCGGCCAACGCTCTAGCAACAGGCTTGCGACAGGCGGCGTTTTCTCATGCGCGAGCGGACTTCTCGGCTCGATCGACACTGAAGCTCCGGCTGTGGCGATATCCAGTCCGTCGTCGAGCCAGTCGGCAAACGGCTCAGTGGCACTTGTCGGAACAGCGGTTGACAGCAACGACGTTCAGTGGACGCTCTACATCGGCCCCGGAGACGCCCCGACTGTCTGGACTCAGGTCGCGTCCGGTTCCGGCAACCGCGCTGTTTCTTACACGTTCGGCGCGTGGGATTCCTCGCGCTACGCGGGCCGATACACATATAAACTCGTTGCTGTGGACGCGCGTGGCAACGCCGCTCAGGCGACCGTCACTTTCAGCGTGGATTACACTCTGTCGATTTCCGGAACCGTCCCCGCGATGCAATGGGTATTCATCGGTTTGCCTGCGGCCCCGGCGAATCCTGATCCGATTTCAATTTTCGGTAATGGCGAATACAAAGTGTTCCGGTGGAATCCCGAAGCGTCGCCGGACCCGCACACGGACAGGTACAGATATCCGGCGGCAATCGAGCCGGGATATGGTTTCTGGATAAAGTCTTACGACGGCCCGATGAGCTATACATACGCGGCGCAGCGGATTCCGACGAGCGAACTCTATTCGCTGCCAGTCAAACCGGGATGGAACCAGATAAGCTCGCCTTATGACTCCTCGTTCAACTGGGGCGGGGTTCAGGTGCGGAAGGCGGGGACTGTTTACGACCTTTCCGCCGCCGCCGGAATGGGGTTGATACATCCGACGTTTTACACTTATGACCAAGGGAGCGGCGCGTGGGTTCCCGGAAACTCCGGCTCAACCATAGCCCCTCAGACCGGCTGCTATGTCCGGGCGTATGACGATGTCGAACTGATGTTCGACCAGAGCGCCCGCGCTCTGTCGCGTATCGTCAGGCCTACGGAGGAATTGCGCGTTGAAATTTCAGCCGCTGTAGGCGACCGCCGCGATTCCAACAACTATTTAGGGCTGTCAAACGCCGCGTCCGCCGAATACGACGTTCTCGACGCGGAGAAACCGCCCCGCGCCATGAGAGACATTGAGGACGGCAGGCATATCTCTCTGTATTTCCCCAAATCGACTTGGACGAAGAATCCGGGCAACTACTCCGCCGATTTCAGGCCGGCCGTCGCGAGGGCGGGGCAGTCGGAGTCTTGGGATTTCGTAGTCGAAACAAACGAAATCGGCGAAAGGGTGGAGCTTGCTTGGGATTGCGACGCGTTGCCGATTGACAAATATACGTTCTCGCTGATTGACCTCGCGACAGGGGCGAGAGTAAACATGGCTGAACAGTGCGTATACGCCTACGTCGCAGCGGGGGCCGGATCGTCGACCGCCAGATTCAGGATAGAGATCGTCAGGCTCGGCGCGGCGTCGGCGGCGAAGACATGCTCGCTCAAGGCCGGGTGGAACCTGATAAGCGTGCCGCTGGAGCCGGATGCGACCGGCGCGCTGGTTCAACTCGGAGACAAGCTTCGGCTGGTGGATATATATCAGTATTACGACGGCGCGTTCTACACTGGCGCGGAAGTGGACATACAGGCCGGACTGGGCTACTGGGCGCATGTGGCGGCGGACACGGAACTGGAGTTCTACGGCCTGCCTGTGCCCGAAGGCCAATCTGTCACAACACCGCTGGCTCCCGGATGGAACCTTATCGGCAATCCGTTCGAGTCTCCGGTTCCATGGGACGATTCGGTGGCGTTCAAGTGCGACGGAACGGATTACTCTCTGTCGAAAGCGATAGCTGCGGGATATGTGCGGCCCGGACTTTTTGAATATGACGGGCGAGCGCACGTCCCGGCGGCGGAGTTGAAACCGTGGAAGGGATACTTCGTCAAAGCGTCGCGCGCATGCGAGGCGGTTCTGAGCAATGACGGCGAATAAGGCGCGCTCGGCGCTGGCGGCGCTGGCGGTCGCTCTTGCCGTCTCTATTGCCGGATGCGGAGGCGGGGGAGGCGGAGGAGCGGCCGCTCCCTCGGCGGCCCCCACTCTCGCTTTTGTCAATCCGCAAAACGGAGCCTCGATATCCGACATCGCTTTCAGAAGCGAGGATTTTCAGATAACCGCCGCGTTCTCAGGCTCCGGCCCGGCGAACTCCTCGACTCTTGTCGTCACTTTGAAAATGGACTCCGAGGCAGCGCAGAACATCGCGCAATACTTTTCCATATCGGGCAATACCATCTCAAGCTCGGACATCTATGAATTCAACAGAAGCCTTTTTGATTTGCCGTCCAACGATGTTGTGAGGACGATTCGCCTGATCGCTTCCGTCAAAGACGCGGCAGGAAGAACGGCGACCGCGCAAATCGTGTTTGAAGTGTATCCGGACGCGGGCCTCCCCCCGCCGGGTTGATGTGATAACAGTTTCATAACGACTCAAAAAGCTGGTCAGACGCGCGGAGGGGTTTCAGGGATGACTCCGCCGGGAGGTTCCGGCAGATAGTCGGGCTTCACTCTGAACTGAGCGGCGAAAAGGTCGTCCGAAGCGGTAGGCCTCTGCGTTTCCAACTGTTTAAGCATCGACCTGACGAACTCGCGTTTAGAGTCGTCCTCGTGAGGACATCCGGCTTCCAAGCTTTTTATATTCTGTTCTTCGGCAAATTTTTTCACCGTGTGGTCTCTGATGTAGTAGAGCGGGCGTATGAAATGGTATTCGCCTTTAAAAAGCTCCTGAACCGGGAGCATGGCGGCAACCTCCCGGTTGTAAAACAAGTTGAGAAGGAACGATTCAACCGCGTCGTCCCTGTGATGGGCGAGGATGATTTTCCGGCAGCTTAGAGACTGAGCGGTTTCCAGAAGGGCCTTGCGGCGCTTGCGGGAGCACAGGAAACAGGGCCGTTTTTTCTGCCCGGTCGATTCGGCGAAGATGTCGGTTTTCACGATGTGGACGTCAAGGCCAGCATCGGCAAACCATTCTCTGATCGGCTCCGAGTCGTGGCCGGGCGCTCCTATGTCGATATGCGCGTATTCGACGTGGAAATCCGGTGTCATCCTCACGAACGGGCCTCTCAGCAGCCGGGTCATAACAAGGCTGTCGCGCCCGCCGGACACCGCCATGAGAACGCGGTCGCCGGGGGATATCATGTTGAAATCGACCGCCGCTTTTTCCATCCACTTGCGAAGGTGTTGTTCGAGAGGAGTCATAAGATGCCGCCGGTTGAAACGTGGAGAGGGGCTTTCATGCGCCGGGTTTCGAGCGTTTTTTCCTTATCGGCCTGAAGGTGAACTTCGGCGCGCCGCAGGATGTGCAGAAGTCCGGGCATTTCTCGTTCGGGTAGATGGAGCTTTCGGCCAGAATTTCACAAAGCCGGCATTCCCAGCTTGTCACGGCCCGAATGTCCGCCCCGCACTTGCCGCAGAAACTGTGGCCTTCCTCGCCTTCGTGCCGGCAGTCCTTCCGCTTCTCCAACATCGGGACAAGCTCTTCTTTTATGAATTCGACAAGTTCCCGTATCATAAGTTGATTATATGCTCGCGCCGCTTCCCGCGCAACAACGCGAGGCAGGCGCGCGGTTGTTCGCGCTCTTCTCGGAATGTTGTTGATGAAAGAGCGCTCGAAAAGGTATTATTCATGGATGAACGCGCGCAAGCGCGGCGGGAACTCGGACTGTATGGCAAAAACGAAAACCGAGACAAATAAAGAGGACGCGCGTGCGGCGGGCATGATCGTGGACGCGCATGTCCATATTATTCCGCCGGAGCGGATGGCGGGGCTGATGCGTTGGATTCACCGCGCTTTTCCCGGCCACCCTGTCCCCGCAGATATCGACGGCGAAGGGACTCTCGCGGACATCGAGGCGGGGGGCGCACGCAGGTTCTTCAATATGGCGTATCCTCTCGCGCCGGACGAAACGGACTCTCTGAACCGTTTCAATTTCGAGTTGACCCGCAAACTGCCGCAAGCCGTCGGCTGGGGTTCGCTTCACCCGGAGAACCCGGACCGCGCCGGGATAACTCGCAGATGTCTGTCCGAACAAGGTTTCATCGGGATGAAGTTCCACCCCTTCGTTCAAAAGTTCTCGATATTCGACCAGAGGATGACGCCGGTGTATGAGACGCTCAGCGAACTGAAGCGCCCGCTGATAATCCACACTGGTTTCGACGAGTTTTACAGAACGTCTATGCCCGCGCGCGATGTCCGGCGGCTGATATCCTCTTATCCTGACATGCCGGTCGTCATATCCCACATGCTTTTTCCCGATATCGGCGGCGCGTTCGACATAATGGAAGAGTTCCCGTCCGCGCTGGGCGATTTGACCAATGTGCCGGGCGCGTTGCGGCTCCTAGCGCTTTCTAAAGGCCTGACGTTTCACGAGACGCCGGAAATGGCCGCTCTTGAAAAGAGAATTCCGGCGTTCGCGGATAGGTTGCTGTTCGGCTCCGACCATCCGGCGGGCATGGGCGGGTACGGCGAGATATACAGCGATTTCTTCAATGTCCAAATGGCGGAGCGGCATAGGGAATCGATACTTCGCGGCAACGCCGAGGCGCTCGTGGCTCGCTATCTTCCCGGCAGATGGGACTGAACGGGAGCGGCGGAGAAATCGAAGTCGGAGAACAATTTGCTATGAAAATATCAATCGGAGGAATGTGGCGCGGCAGACCCGACCCGTCGCGGATAGGCGAGAAAGAAGGCTGGTTCGCCGAGGAGAACAGCGGCGCGGGCGCGCCCGGATGGAGCGCCGCGAAAGTCCCTTCCTGCTGGAACTGCGACCCCATGTTCGAGCGGTACGAAGGCGCATTCTGGTACGCGACGGACTTTTCAGCGTCCGAAGACAGGCCCGCGCGCGAGACCGAAATTTACATCCGTTTCCTTGCCGCCAACTATCTATGCCGCGTGTGGCTGAACGGCGCTCCCCTCGGCGAGCATGAAGGCGGTTTCCTCCCGTTCGAATTCAAGGCTCCGCCGGAATGTTTCGGCAGGGTCAATCGGCTTGTCGCTATGGTGGAGAATTTCCGCTCTCCCCGCAGGATACCCGGCGAGGTTTTCGACTGGTTCAACTATGGCGGAATAGTCAGGGACGTCGAGATTCACACGCGGTCTCCCCGCCGGTTCGACGCCGTCAGGATAACCACCGAGCTGAGCGGCGGGGCAGGTGCGGTCGCTATGGTCGAATACTCCCGCAAATTCGCGTTCCCCTTCGATTGGTGGTTGACGGACGCCGAAGGCGCGGTCGTCGCTTCAGGCTCGGTGGAAAGCGCGTCGCCCGGCGGTAGCATCCGCATCAGCGTCGAAAACGCCAGACTGTGGAGTCCGGACGACCCGCATCTGCACAACCTTGAGCTTGCGCCGCGCGAAGGCTCGGACGCCGACCCGTTCTCGGCGCGCGTCGGAATCCGCGAGATAAAAGCGGACGGCGCGAAATTATTGCTTAACGGCAAACAGACAAAGCTGCGCGGCGTCAGCCTCCACGAAGAACAGGTTCCATTCGGAAGGTCGATGCCGCCGGAGCGGCGGCGCAGGGATGTCAGGGACATAAAGGCTCTGGGCTTCAACGCGCTGAGGACGGCTCACTACACGCACGACGAGGCCTTGCTCGACGCGGCGGACGAGGAGGGCCTTCTGGTTTTCGAGGAAATCCCCGTCTATTGGGATTTAGATTACGCGAGCGAAAAACTGCGCGGGACAGCCGCCAAAATGACCAGAGACATGATATCGCGCGACTTCAATCATCCATGCGTCATCCTGTGGTCGGTCGGCAACGAAGTCCCGGTTGAAAACCCTCATTGCGACAGTTTGATGAGAGAGTTGATGGAACTCGCGCGCGCCCTCGACCCGACCCGGCTCGCCTCCTACGTCTCCTGCCGGTTCATCTCGGACACCACTCGCCGCGCCTCCGACGTCTGCTGCGTCAACTGTTACGTCGGTTGGTACTACGGAGAAAAGAAGTCGCTCGCCCCTCTATTGGAGATGACCCGGACGACCGCCCCTGACAAACCGTGGATCGTCACCGAGTTCGGCGCCTGCGCCAAGTTCGGATTCCGAAACGCCGCAAACGTCAAATTCTCCGAAGAGTTCCAGCGAGATTTCCTTTCCCACTATATCGCCGTCCTCAACGGCATGGACTGGATTTCGGGTTGGTTCATCTGGATTTACAGGGATTTCAAAAGCCCCATCCGGCTTAACAAATACCAGAAAGGTTTCAACCGCAAAGGCATAGTCAGCGAAGTGAACGAAAAGAAGATATCAGCGGAAGAAATGTCGAAGATAATCAGAGCGGAGAAGAAGACGCGGCCGCTCTCCGGAGCGGGATGGAAAGCCGGGCTTTGCGTCGCGCTCGAAAAGGCCGCGTTCGGAATCGCGATGCCGTTCATTTCGAAATCCCAGAGGGATCAGTACAATAAATATTACAGGCGGGACGCGTAGCAGTAGAGTTTGCGAATGCCGACGCGCGCCGCCGGGAGGCGTCTGCCATGAAATGGAGAACCATTGCGGGGCTTTACGCAATCGCCGTTTCTATCTTCATGTTTTGGATATGGATGTATTTTGCGATAACGAACACCGTGCCGTTTTTCGAGGAGCGGCCGCTGGAGATGTCGCTCCACATCGCCGCCGAGATGATGACGTGCATGGCTCTGCTCGCGGGCGGGATAGGGTTGCTTAAAAGCATTACATGGGGCCGGAGCGTTTATTTTCTCGGCATGGGCATGCTGGCTTATGCCCTTGTGAACAGTCCCGGGATGTACATTGAGAGCGGAATGACTCTCATGGCCGCAGTCTTCCCGCCCTCCCTCGTTGTCGCTGTTGTTTTTATCGTTGTTCCATTGATAAAGACCGCCAAGGGCGACTTCTGACGCGGCGGGCCGGATGCGGGAGCGGACTAATGGAAATCATTCCGATAAAATACGGCAATCTGATGGGGTCGCCGGACATGAAAGCGG
>JAKQBV010000508.1 GCA_029573925.1 bacterium | reverse complement strand
CGACCACATTATGATGCTAAGAAGCTATAATCACTTCAAGGATCCCCGTTCGGTTGTCGATAAAGCCGCGGCTATGCTTCGAACCGGCGGATTGTTCCACATCTTTGACAACTGCCTCTTCGGATCTCTGAAAAAAAACGTGGCCGACAATCCGACGAACATAGACCGCCCGCCACACCAGCACTACAGAAACCACGGCTCCGATGAAGCCTCGGCTCTGGTTATGAAAAACGGCTGTTTCGAGATTCTTGAGCGCATACCTGTCGGCCCGCTAGATGCCAACCAGTGGTTCCTTACCTTCAAAAAAACAATGCCCGCTCAAGCGGAGACTTGAATAAATCTGAAAGGCGCGACATGAAAGAAAAATTCGAAATTATCGACGACTGGGTAGGCAACTTCTGGGTGGAATTGTTTCCGGTCTTGAGGGGCCTCAGAAGCACAGGCATAGTGGAAATCCCTGACGAGAATGTGTCACGCTTCAAGAGCTATCTCGAAGAGAACGGCGTTGCGTATCAGCATGTCGCCGTCGCCGAACTTAATGAAGAAAGAAGAAAACGCGGCAAAGACTTGTTTCTCAATCACCGACACGAAAACCTCTTTTACATAGGAGACGAGGCTCGCAAAGTGAGAACGCTTGTAGAGGGCGACCGGGACAACGATTTCTTCTGCGTCGGCATGATGCTAGGTTATCCCGACTGCTGCGTCGCGGCTTTTTTCAAAAGAGGCACCGAAAGCGTCGATATCGACTGTCTGAAGAGAAATTTTTCCATGATAGCCCATATCCCCTGCTCGCCCGCATGTCCGAGAACGACGGAGTACGACTACAAGTTGAGAAAAGACAAAGAAAGGTATTTAAAAGAAATCGCGGACGACCGGGACTGCCTGTGAGAGAAAAACGCGGCAAAGAAACAAATACTGACAAGAGCGCGGATAATCTTTTCTCTGGCATTTGGCGTCTCGACGAAAAAAGCGTCCCGCTCCCTGTTTTCGTAGGCGGCTCCTGCAACCTGAACTGCGTCCATTGCGCGGAGAAAAACCTGAACTCGTCGAGAGAAGCCGACAACAAATCTGTTCTAGACCAGTTGAGCGGCGCGGCGGCGCGGCATGTTCCCGCTATTAGTTTTGTCGGCGGAGAGCCAGACATCCACAAATCTTTTCCATCTCTGATATCAATAGCTAAAGAACTTGCCATCCCTTTCATCGGCGCGAGAACAAACGCGATGACCCTGTCTTATTCCGGACGCGCGGAGAAACTCCGAGACAAAGGACTTTGCTTCATCCGCGTGTCAAACTTCTTGTCCGACCCCGTTGCTTTCGACGCCTTGACACGAACTCCCGGCTCCCATGAGAAAGTCCGATCCGGAATACTGAACTCTCTCGCCGCAGGGCTGGAGGTTTCCATTTCAATTCCAGTCTCCAACCAGACCGTTTCAGCAATCGATAAAGACATTGTTGCAATACTGGACATTTTTGCCGGCATAAAAGCTATCGAGTTGAGCTTTGTAAGCGGCGGCGAACGCGCGCCCTCTCTCTCCGAAATCGAGAGAATTCTTCCTGCTTTAGTTGAAAGGTCTTTCGGTTTGGGGATACCTTTGACATTCGCTCCTTTCGAAGGAATTCCTCCTTGTCTTTTTTCGGCTCCTGAAACCCTGCTCCGCGTTTTTAGATATCCTGCCGCGTCGTATTTCCCAAGACGCGCGTTCATGAAAACCCCTTCATGCGCGGAATGTTCTCTGGATTCTTTATGCAACGGCGCAAGGGAGGAATATGAGAGCCTGCTATCGAGCCCCGGTTTCAAAACGCCCGGCCCGCTCTTCTCCGCAGCTCTCGCAAGAAACTCTGTTCTGAAAACACAGGAAACCACAAGGGATTCTCTCAGAGAAAAACTGCCTGCGGATGGAAACGCCGTCACCATATCCTTCAGAAATGTGGAAAACGCGGCTCCGATAGTCAACGACTGCGTGGTGAGAACTAATTTCAAGTGCAATCAGGATTGCCTATTCTGCTTCGTCGACACGCGCGCCGCCGACCCGCCGGACTTGGTTTTTGAAAACACTGCCCGCGAACTGAAAGATTCTAAAAAAACGATCAGCATAGTTTCCTTCAGCGGCGGAGAACCGGCAATGAACCCGCGTCTTGTCGATTTCGTTTCGATGTTCAGAGAAACAGGAGCGCTTGAAATTTGCGTTCAGACAAACGCGTCCCTTATTAGCGGCGAGTTGGCCCGCTCTCTGGCAGAGAGCGGAGTCGATAGCGCATTCGTGTCTTTGCACTCATGCGACCCGGCAGTCTCCGACATGATAACCGGCCTGCACGGCGCGTTTCGAAAAACTTTAACCGGAATAGAAAACTTGTCGGCCAACGGCATTTTCGTGTACATCAGCCATGTAATCAATTCGTTCAACTTCTCCTCGCTTCCCGCATTCGCCTCATTCGTCGCAGAAAAGCTGGACCGCGCGCCGATTGTGTTCTCTTTCGCCGCGCCCCACACAAATGAAATGATGTTCGCCGGTTCCATACCATCTTTATCCGTCGTGAAAGGCCCCTTGAGGGAATCTTTGGAAATCTGCCTGATGGAGAGAATCCCGTTTTCCGGTCTTCCCGGGATGTGCGGACTGCCCCTGTGCGTTCTCGGCCCGGATCTGAGATACTATCCCGACATTCACAGAGTGAGCCAAGAATCCTTAAAAGGGACAATGCGCAAAAATTCAGGATGCGCCGAATGCGCTATGAACGACTGGTGCTACGGATTAAGAGAGTTTTATGCGGCTATGAGAGGAATGGGCGAACTGACGCCTCTAAAAAACGCCGTTTTCTCTCCCGAACCTCGCGACATCCTGAACAGGCTGGAATTCTTTCGATCCTTCTATAAGAAAAAGCCGGACACGAATATCACGGCATAATATATCTATTCCTCAACAATCATCATCCGCAGAAAACGAGCTGACTCTCAATAGTCAATACCTCTCCTGTGCCTCCGCTTCCTTTGCCGCCCAAACGTTCTGAAAAACAAATCTGCACATGCCAAGCTCGTCCGCTGATTCGTATGATTTGTCGCAGTAATCCATTCTCTTTTCCACCGCCGCGCAATACGCGTCCGCATGAACACAAAGAGAATTGATGTTTTTCGGACAATCCTGAGGGCCGTCGCCGTCGGATCCCTGTCTGATCCGCTGCCGCGCCTTTTCGACAAACCCGCTGAACTCGGGCTTTTCAGGCAGACAACTTATAGATATTGCCGGGCTTACATCAGAACTGATAGAAGCCAGAATAATCGCCTTCCTCTCGACATACCCCAGAAAACAATCGTCTATCAGTGGTTTGTGCACGTTGAAGCAGGCGAGAATGCTTTCCGACCAACCCCCGATGCTAGCCGCCATGAGTTCCGACTTTTCTTTTCCTAATGCCTCTGCCGCTCGCGCGTCTAGAAAAAATCCGCCGCCGGAAGCTTCCGCTGACCAGCCCCAGAGGCACTCGTCCGCCTTTTCCTTCGAGTCGAATCTGCCGCACATTGTTTTCGCTTTTTCTGCGTACTCTCCTGTGTCGCCGTTAAAACCCGCGTAATTTCCGAAAGAACGCCCGAACCTCCAATAGCAATAAGACATTTCTTCATCGGAAACTAGCTTGTTCATAGCGCGCGACACAGAGATATTATAGTTTTCTGCGTGCTTTCCGAGTAAAAGAACTGCCATCAGCCCCGCCGAAAGAACGAGCTTTGCGGTTGAAACCGCCAATGATCCGGAAAACAACTTGTCGAGCAAAAAAGAAATCGACACCGCTCCGGCAAGAAACATAACCGGCATCAGATATGTGTAATACGTGGTGAACTGACCGCCTGAAAACACAACCACCGCCGCCATTGTCGAAACCGGGAACACGACGGCTATCGAGCATAACAACTTTTTCGATTCAGAAACATCGGCTTTGCGCGCGTTTTTCCAAACCGCCCAAGCCATCGCCGCAATAAAAACATATAAAACCGCAAGCCCTGCTCTTCCGTCAAACTGAAACAAAAACTGTTCCGCCGCCGATTTCGCGTACGCCCCCCAATCTTCCACGCTAAAAGACCTTCGCTTCACAACTCCCGCCAGAAACGTTGCGTTCATTGCCCCTGTTTTTTTAATAAACACAAAAAACGGCGACGCTCCGATTAGAAACGACGCCGCGCCAAAAAGCTTTTCCTTAGCAGCCATCCGTGGCCCGCGCCCCCCAGCCGACGCTCCGGATATAATACAAACTACAACACATAACCCCGCATACAACAGGCTGCCCAAGTGCGCAAAAAGGCCGAATCCGGATACGAACATCATAGCGTAAAAACTTTTCCTGCTTCCTGTCAGTCGCGCGTCATAAAAGAATCTCAGAATCAATGAGCCGATAAAAACTCCTATTACGTGGTTGCCGACGCTGTCCATAGTGTTGTATGCGAAAACGCCGGAAACAAAAAAATACGAAACAACGAAATACCATATCCCGCTTCGATATCCGGCCTTCTTCAGAAGCGAAATGAATATCATTAACGTCGCGAA
>JAKQBV010000501.1 GCA_029573925.1 bacterium | reverse complement strand
CGCCGGATTCGAGGACTCTGATGACCAGTTTAAGCACGCCCGGCTCGTCTTCAACGACTAGGACGCGTTCTTTGCCGCCGGCGGGACGGACGGAGCTTTTTTTTACGGGTTTCTCTTGGTCGTCAGTCGGCTCCGTTCTTGAAAGGTAAATCTTGAACGCGGAGCCTTGTCCCGGTTCGCTGTAAACGAAAATGTGCCCGCCGCTTTGTTTTACGATACCGTACACGGTGGCTAATCCCAGCCCGGTGCCTTTCCCTTTTTCTTTCGTGGTGAAAAATGGCTCGAACAGGCGCTCTTTGTCTGCCTCGGCGATTCCGCTCCCGGTGTCCGACACTGAAAGCATGACGTAAGGGCCGGTTTCCACTTCGGGATGAAGCTCGGCGCAATTATCGTCAAAATCCACATTAGCTGTCTCTATAGTAAGGCATCCGCCGCCCGGCATCGCGTCGCGCGCGTTGACGACCAGATTAAGAATCGCCTGTTCCATCTGTCGCGGATCAGCCATCGCGTTGCCCACCTCGCTTGAAAGACATGTCTGAAGCTTGATGTTTTCTCCAATTATGCGGCGCAGCATAGGCTCTATGCCCGCAACTATGCCGTTCAGGTTAAGAGATTCCATCTCGAGAGGCTGTTTTCGGCTGAACGCCAGCAGTTGCCTTGTCAACTCGGCGGACCGGGTTCCTGCGCTCAATATCTGCCCGGCTGATTCCTTAAGCGGAGAGCCGTCCGGCAATTCGTCAATCATCATTTCCGCGTAGTTGTTTATAACTGTCAGCATGTTGTTGAAGTCGTGCGCTATTCCTCCCGCCAGCCTCCCGACAGCCTCCATCTTTTGCGACTGCTTAAGCTGCTCTTCGGCGTGCCGCAACGCGTCCTCCGACTTTTTTCTTTCGGTAACGTCCCACACCATTGATATCATCATGTTCCGTTCGGGTATCTGTACGTTTCTTGCGGTTATATATGTCGTTTCTTCTCTTTTGCGTTTGATCGGAATAGCCTCCCAAATCATCCGGGATGGGTCTCCGCTCAGGCAATCCTCTATGACTCTTTTTTTGATTTCTTCCCTGAACGCCTCGTCGCTATACACGGTTTCCCAGAAAGCGTCCGGCGACGTCAGGTCTTCTTTTCTTATTCGGTAGTGTTTTGCGAAGTGATCGTTGATATATTCAAACCGCACCTCCGGAAACACGGAGTTCACAGCGATGCCGATAGGAAGGTTGTCCAGAACCGCCCTTATGAAATTTTCTCTTTCCAGAAGCGAATCGCGCGCGCTCTTCAGTTCGGTTATATCCATGATGTTTCCGACGACTTTGGCGACTTCGCCGTTTTCGAAGACCGCGTTACCGCTGGTGCGGACCCACATGGCGCGGCCTTTCTTGTTGGTGAACGGAGCTTCTAGGTCGTAAGGCTCTCCACGCTCGACGCACGCCTTGAAAGCGGCCTCTACGGCTTTGGATGCTTCAGCGGGGTAACATTTCAAACTATTTTTAATGAGTTCCGATGAATCCGATCCGGGGGCTGCCGAATCAATGCCGTGTATGCGCAATACTTCTTCTGTCCAAGACATGTTTTGAGCGCGCACATCCCATTCCCAACCGCCAACCTTGCTGATTCTCTGAGTGGCGTTAAGCAGTTCCTCGCTCTCGCGAAGCGCTTTTTCGGCAAGCTTGCTTTCTGTTATGTCCTTAAAAATTGTTGTGAATTGTCCGGGCGCGTTTCTGAACGCGGTCACTTCATAGTGTCTCCCAAGCTCCCCTGAGAAATGGGCGAAATGCGCAGGCTCGCCAGTCATTGCGACTCGCCCGTAAGCTTGAACCCACATCGGCTCCAGTCCGGGCAGAACCTCAAGAGCCGTTTTTCCGATTATGTCAGTTCCTTTCAGCCCGGTCTGCCTCTCGAACGCGGGATTAACCGCAAGAAACGCGTAGTCTATAGGCTCTCCGGCATCGTTGAGGATAATCTCATGAACGGCAAGCCCGTCCAGCATCTCCGCGAAGAGCATTTCATATTTCTTTTTCGACTCCGCTATTCGCTGGCTTGCCCGGTTAGACTGCGCTTGCAGTATGGACATCGCGGCGACAAATGCCAGCGCCACCAGACAGACGGCTGTAAAGAAGGCGCTCTCTTCCGCAAGCTCTCTTTTCCACTCCAACGCCTCGACATCCATGCCGAACACAGCCGCGATTTTTCCGGTTTCCGGGTCAACCAGCGGAACAAGCCCGCTTATCCATGCCCCCCATCTGTCTTTAACCGGGCCTTCCACGACAGGAACGCCATCATTGAAAACGCCGAGGAACCCCTCCGAAGCTTCGGTGTAAATCTGTCCGGGGGGCGAATAATCCGGCGAATCCGCAGGCTCCGAATCCACAAGAAACATAATTTCTCCGGCCTCGTTCAAACGCATAAGATAAACGAACCGGCATCTCAACATGGCGGCGCGGATGGATTTTATCTGTTCTTTCAGGCGGGCATAGTCGGGCGATTCGACATCGGCGGCTGTCCCGGTCAATCCGGCGACAGCTTCAATATCAACTGCGCCTGCCGCCAGCCGAGTCTGCACAAGCAGCGTCTCCCGGTGTCTTTTATCCGCTTTCCTGACTCCGAGAAATCCGAGCGCTATTGCGGTGGCAAGCACGATTAAAATTAAAACCGCGGCTCTGGTCCTAGTCATGAAAAATGGACTGCGCGTTCCTTTTACATCGTCCGCCCATCCTGTTTCTTTTTGCGTTTTCGTTGTGGTCTTTTTCATGATATCATTTGCTTTCTTGAACGCGATCGTTTATGGATTAATGCCAAATGCCGGCGGTTGACATACTTCAACAGCCGCCGTCCTTCATCAAACAGAAATAAAACAAAACTTCCAGTCGCTTCAATTCAATCGCTAGATTACATGTCTAAACATTTTACCATAATCCTCACGCGAGTCAAAGAGACCCGAGAAGAGCGCCGTTGACTTTCTTTGCTATGCGGGGTGATAAAGAAAAAAACGCGAAAGAATACGCAAATATCGGAAACGAAAATTGTCTTTCGCCCAAAATAAAGCGTCGTTATGAGGGAATCGCTCCCAAGCGTCCAATTTCTAGTCAATGTCTGCGGCGCCCGCGAAGGTCAACACATCTCTTTTTTCAAAGCGCGCGCTAGAGACCGCTATCTGCTCGGCGTCGAGCGCGATATTCTTAGCTATGTGGGAGAGGTCTTCCTGACTAGCCAAATCCAGCCTGACTAAATCCACCATGTATTGGGCGTTTCTTTTTATTCTTGAGAGGAGAGCGCGCGCGGCTTCATGTCCGGCTGGTTCCGGAACTCCGCCGATGGACTTCAGTATCTGAATATCCAGAAAACCCACGCCGGGAGAGGCAAAAGACTTTGAAATGGGTTTCTCTACGGGTTTAATATTCGGCTTCGCGTCATAGTTATAAGAGACGGAGTCGCCGGTGGATTTCTCGGCAAACAATTTTTCCCATCTTTCTATCTTTTCTTTTATGTTGGCTTCTGCGGTTTTCATATCGGCCGTCTCCGTTTCAATAACTTGCCGTCAGTCGCTAAGTGATCATCAAATATCTTGCCATGTGTGCGGAAACGATGGCGCGAGATGTCAGAGAACAAAATAATCGTTTATCAGAAGTCTTTTTTTGTCGCGACGTCTTTGTATAGGTTGAATGAATCAGAACAGAAAAACAGGCACAATGCTGTAGAAGTCCGACTACACTGTAATCAAACGCCAAATAAGCGATAGAAATACGGCCATGTCGCATATCCGGGTTGATATTTTTCCGGGCGGTGGAAAGAGAATCGGGTCAGCGATTCGCTCCCGAAGGCCGTTGAAGCGTTTTGAAGAGATTCAACTCGAATCCGTCGTTAGGATTCGGGAGCGATTGTTCAGAGCGGATGAAATGCGAGACGCATGGCGCATTTTTGCAGTGAATAGAACTTATGGTTCATGAACAACATAAATGGGTGGCACGCACAAACTTGCTTTGTGCGTGAGTTCGCCGCTATGAAAATCGCCCCGGTTCGATGGCTCTATCGTCGAATCCGGATTCAAAGAGAAATGCTTAAAGAAGCTCCTCTTTAGGTTTGCTCTTTGCTTCTCTATTTCAATCCTGTCAGTTTTCGGGTCGCAGTTCTTCCTTCAGTTCTTTGAAGAAGGATTTAAGCGCGTCGCGGGTGATTTCGCCTTTTCTGTTTTCGACGCGGGAGACAGCGGCGGCGAACTCGTCGTGGTCTTCCTTTGTCATGGAGCCTTTGAGTTTTTTGTCCGCCACTTCGATGGCGATAACGCCCGCCTCGCCGTAAGCGGCGGCTTTTCCCAGCCAGCTTTTCAGCTCTTCGAGGAGGAACTGGTTTTTGACCTTTTTGAGGATCGGCTCCTGAATGTCGGCGATGGCCTGAAACTCCATTTTGAATTCGTCTTTGACGGGGGACAAGTCGCCCGCGTGGTAGTTGTTCCAGAATTTGCGGATCAGCGCCCTGAGGTCTTGGGAGTCGTGGTGGTTGATGAGGGTTCCCTGATTGAGGACGGCGAAAGGTTTGAACGCGCTGTAGGCGTCGAGGCCCACTGTGTCTATGATTGCTTTCTTCCATGATTCCTGAGCGTCGTAGGCGTAGGGGTTCCAAGCGTAGTCTGCGATGGCGGCGAGGTTGACCCAAGAGCTGTACATCCACGGCATGGCGTTGGCGGTGAGGCCGAGGATGGAAAGATGGAGGTCTGAGGCGCGGCGCTGGAACGGGCCGAGGGAGATGGGGCCTTTTATCGCCATGAAGGTGTCCACCACCGGCACGTTGTCGCCAAGCAGCGGTTTGCGGTTGATGTATCCGGCCACGAAATCGGCGTCCGTTTTATTCACGGACCAACTGCATATCTCGTTGCCCGTCCATCCGTAGATGATGTCGGGATGAAGGATGTCTCCGACGGTTCCGCTGTATTCCTCGGTGACGTTTTCGTTCCAGTATTCGACGGGGACGAAGCTGAATTTTGCGTCGGGAACGCGCTTGATGACAGATTCGTAAGCGCGGTTCGTGATATCGGCCTGAGCCTCGCCGATATTTTTATACCGGGCTTTGTCTTCTTCTTTCGAGAGGGCTTTTCCGGTGTCGTCAAAGGCGAGAACGAAGCATTTCACGCCGATGTCGGCAACGGCGTGGAACTTGGCGATGAGGTCCTGAAAGTGCTGTTCGGAGGAGTATGTGATGGAGACGCCGGGGCTTATTTCCCAGCAGAACTGGATGTTGTTCAGCACGCTCACATCATTGAAAGCCTGAAAGCGCTTCAGCTCTTTTTCGGTGTAGGGGCTGCGCCAGTCGCTGCGGTTTTTCGGGTCGTCTTTGGGGGCGTAGAGGAAGATGTTCATTTTCTGGTCGCCCATCCAGTCGAGTGTGCGGAGCGTGTCCGCCGGCGCCCACGGAGCGCCGTAGTATCCTTCGAGGACGCCGCGAACTTCAAGTATGGGGTAGTCGAAGATGATAGTCTGGTCGATGCGGCGGCCGTCGTATTTTGCGATGAGTTTCTTGATGGTTTTGACGGCGTAGAACCTGCCCCTGCTGTGGTCGGAGAAAATGGCGGCTAGCGCTGAGCCGTCGCCGGAGGATTCTATCTTGAGCGCGTACGATTCAATGTTGGAGGAGAGGATGGAGCGGTCGCATTTGAGTTTTGCGCAGTCGGCGTCTGCGAACGCGGAAGCGGGCGCGAATGAGATCGAAAGGACGCCGGGGCCGGAGGCGGTTTTCTCAAAGAAGTCTTTTCCGAAGGAGTCCTTGAGCGCGCGGTCGAGAGGCGCGTCCGCCGACGGCGCGGCTCCGGATAGCGCGAACGACGAAACGGGAACCGGTTTTCCGAGCATCGCGGAGATGTGCGGCTCCGGAATGATGTCGAGGAAGTTGAACCCCATGAGGTCTGCGCGGGCGGCGGAGGCCGCGAGCAAAAGCGCGCAGACGGCGAACATAGCGGCTGATTTTTTCATGATGTCTCCTTTGCGGTCGGCGGTTTCTGTTCCGGACGCCGCGCCACGCGAACATTCTACTCAAAAAACGCTTAAAGGTGAAGATTGCGAATGCTTAATGCTAATGCTTGAAAGATTTCATTCGCAAATTCGCGGGCAACCGTTTTTTGCAAAAACCGGTTTCCCCGCGCCCCTTCCGAAAAAACTCTTGGCAGCCGTTTTTGTGGAACTTCGTTCTTCGCAAAACCGTCTCTTTTTCACTGGCAAAAGAAAACCAAGTCCTGCGTTAGGATTCGGATGAAACACGGACCGCAAAGAGCGTTTTTGCTGTAGGGGCGGGGTTGCCCCGCCCCTAATTGTCTCCGGTATAGGGCGCGGAAACCGCGCCCCTACTGAACAAGAAAAAGAAAGGCGTTTATACGTAAAACTAAATGAAACTTCCCACAAGTCATTTGATAAAACAGCATCATGCGCAAAGGAAATAGTTTTGATACTATGAAAAAGGCTGTGCCTGTAAAATATGAGTGGAATCAAAACAAACTCATAAAAGGAGGCAC
>JAKQBV010000474.1 GCA_029573925.1 bacterium | reverse complement strand
TCGCGAGGAAAGCTTTTCTATCGCCTCGTACAACAGGCTGTTCTGGTCGAGCCGGTACCTTATAAACAGATAATTTCAGCGCGTTCAAGGGGGGATTAACTCAACATCTTGTATGAGGTTGAGTTATGTGCATATCCCTATCACCTTTTTTACATTAGTCGCATAAGAAATAGCATTTATTCCTTTTTGTCTCTATGGCTAAAAGGTGAAAAAATATTCAAACCGGCGGTGGCGGCTATTTCGCTGAACAAGTCGGGAGCCTGTTTGATATTTTCCCGAAAGAAATAGGAGAGCGCGTTTCTGTGAACGCGGGCCGGAACGGCGACGCTTCGGGAGGACAACATTACGGCGGCCAGCGCGGCTAAATTTTCCGTTATTATTCCGACGGTTTTTTCTCCAAGCTTCGTGGAAGCTCCTTCTGCCGGGTTTTTGCCTTGAATCCCTTTTTTCCATAAATCAAAAGAGCCGAGGCCGCTTAATTGTTCAAGCTCTCCGGCGTCAACGAGTTCCGGGCAAAGAGCCATCATCAGAGAAGTTTCCCATACTGCGGCGTGGTCTCCGGCATAGCCTGTGCCTTCAGCCATAGCGAACTCAGGGATAGCGACCACTGGCGTGTGGTATAGAGCCGTAAAAGATTCCGATAGCGCCATGAGAGCAAGAACCTGTTCGACAGGGTAGTGACCGGTTAGTATGATGATTGATTTGAATCCGTATTTTCTGAGCGACACTAGGATGTCGAAGTAGTTTCGTGCGAATACGGCGGGGTTCTGCCTGAAAGTCCATGGGAACCGCATGCCGAGTATTGAACAATAGTTGGCGGGAAGAACGACGCCGCCGGCGATATCAGCCGCGCGAAGGCACAACGCGCGCGCCTTGATTGCGTCGAGTCCGACGGGCAGGTGACGTCCGTGCCATTCCAGCGTGCCCACGGGAACCCAAGCCACGGGCGTTGATAGAACCGCCCTCTCCAGTTCTCCGGGAGTCATCGTTTCAAATCGCGTTTTCTTTTGTTTATTCATAAAAGAAGGGCCTCTATCAGCAGATGTGGCTGCGCGAATGGCAATCGCACCATGCTTCAAGAAGAGCGAGAGCTATCGCGGGAGCCATATCGGACGCGCGCCGCGCGGCGCAAATATGTTCCCATATGAAAAAACCGCGGGCGCGGACGCGCTCTTCTGTGAGATGCGCGTCTATGAACTCCGCGACGGCCGGGCAGACGCGGCGCACTTTTCCGGCGGGTCTTTTTTTATGGGGCTGCGTTTCCAGACCGTAAGAATTGGCTATGTTGTCAAAGCCGCCGGAGTTTTTTGTGTCGGCGCGTTCAGGGAACGACATTGAAAGCTCAACAATTGCATCAAGGAAAGGGAACTCTACGCTTGTTTGGTTGACAGCCGACACGGCGTCTAATCTCGGCAAAGTGGATGAAGCTAAAGGCCAACGGAGAAGATAGTCGGATATAGACGCAATGGAGGGAGAACCGGGGTGAGAATGGTTTGAAAGCATGCCGGAGTGAGAGGCAAAAGAGCCGGACAAAGCGGATGCGACTTGAGGAGTGTATAAGTCCGATCTGAAATATTTTGGCGCGACGCAAAGCACAGCGTCGAGAATGTCCGAAGAGGTTTCGCATCCTGAAAGCGCCGCTGCAACTCGACTGCCGGAGATAGGGATGGAATTCAGCCCGGATAGAAAACGCGGCGCGCGACGAAGGATGGCGGTCGCAATGGAGCGCGCCCATGATGGTCGAATCTCGGCAATCCCTCTAATCGACAGGATTAAACGATGCAATTCTCCTGCGCCAAGCGTTTCGGCAAGTCCGGCGGCGGATGCTATTGTTGAGCCTGAGCGGGCAGAATTTGAGATGACCGAGTCGAGCAACAGGAAAGAGAAATCCGAAGGAGGCTCGTCCAGCGCTTTCATCAGCGTTGGGATGCGCGAGAAATCTGGGTCAACGGGAGCGGCGGAGGATTCGAAGAAAGAAACATTCGCAGGGTCGGGTTCAAAAATATCGATCTGGCCGCCTGCCAAAGCAATCGTTAAAGCGGCGGCTTTGTTTGAAGCGACGCCGAACGGGGATTCGATTATGCAGGTCGGCGGGACGCTGTCTGATTTTAATCGCGAAAAGGAATCGCCAAGCGCGCTAGTCGTGTTTTCCAGCCAATCGGATTCTGAGTTGGAACCGAAATTCGCGGCGGGGCATATATCCCAATACTTTGAAACTCTGACCGCCCCACGACGGCATATCATCAGATGTCCGGGCGCAAGTTTGGTGATGTTCTCGAACATAGTTCTTTCGCCGGGGACATATCCGAAGGCGATGTGCGCGTCGAGGCTTCTGACATCCAGCCTAGCTTGTTCGGAGTCGCAGGCGCGCAATGCGGCGGAGCAGGACGCGAAAATAAGTTTGTCCTGTGAGACGCTGAAACACAAAGGCCTGACGCCGAACCTGTCGCGTCCCAAGACAAGAAGGAATTCAGACTCATCCCAGAGGGCGAAAGCGAACCCCCCATGAAAAACATCTAAGAAACCTAGCCCGTGTTCTTCGTAAGCGTGCGCGATAGTTTCAGCCGGAGAATCGGTTTTAAAAGCGTGTCCGGCGGCGCTAAGCCTGTCGCGGATATCAGCCTCGTCGGAAATGTGGCCGTCGCAGACGACGCATACGTTTTTATTTTCATTGAATGCGAGCAGGGGCGTCGAGGGGTTGCCTTGAGGCGGCGAGTCCTGACAGACGCCGAGGCCGAAATCGCCGCCCCGGTAGAATTTTAGAGGAAACCCGCCGCGCCATTTCATGCGGTCGAGCATTCTGTCTATCAGAGATTCGTCCCGCGCGCCTATAAAACCGCAAATGCCGCTCATAAGTGACATATTATCCGTTGTTTGCGCCCACCGCTCAATATTCCGCAAACATTATCTAAGAAATAGTTTTCGACGACCCGCAGCCTGACATTGATTATATCACTGAAGAGCAACATTGCGTCGTTTTGATTGATTTAAATTGTTGGTTTGATTGGATCGGAGAGTTATTTGTCTTCTTCGGTGTATTCATATAAATCCGAGGTGTCGGGGTAGGCAATCGGCTCAAATCCGTTTTCGGCTTCCTGAGATTCAGAAGAAGGCGTTCCGCTGTCTGGTTTTGAGCGTTTTTTTCTGTGGGAACCGCGGGATTGCAAATGCGCGTGAGCAAGCAACGCCGCGACAAAAGCGTTTATCAATGTGAAAAAAATGAACTTCGCCGCGCTGAAAAAAGCGCCGGAAGGCGGAAACAATGCGGCAAAAACCAGAATCGCGCTGAAAACGCATAATAGAAGAAACGTCTTGGGAAAATGCCTAGCTCCGAAAGCGGTCGCTCTGACGAATCCTTTTTCCATGTTGTTCTTGTCCAAGGCGATTACCGTAAAAGTAAAAGCAAAGTAAGCGGGCACGCACAGAGCGATAAAAGGAATAATCGGTTTAACGAAGAACAATTTGAAGCCGAGTTCGGCCGCAAGCTGGCGAAACCCTTCGAACAGAAAATGAAACAGGGTTCCGGTCCCGAACATTGCAATGAGGATAAGCAGAACCGCGCCTGAAAGCGCCGAGTATCGCTCAATAATCTCGGCGATAGCTTCCGCCGGGGATATGCGGCCATTGCGAGCGTTCTGTTTGACCATAATAGCGCAGAGGCCGTAGAACGGAGAACAGACCAACGCGAATAGCGCCAGTTGAGACGAGTAATAATAAATCGCGGCTTCGTTGAATGCGGCGTCTGACGATATGAAGAATTGAGTAATAGGGATAGTCCGCATGTCCGGCATGAAACGCGCGAGAAAAGAGCCTAAAAAAGCGTCTGCGGCAAACAAAATGGCAATAGCGGCGGCAATGGGGAGGATTATGGCGGGGAGCGAGAAAATGTCTTTTAATGCTTCAACAGCCGCCTTGCGGAACGAGGCATGCTGAACAGCCTTCTTTGAGGATTTTTTCCTGATGCGTCTTCGGCTGTCCTCGATTCTTTCGGAGAAGTCCCCTTCAGGGTCTCTTTCGCGGGCGAGATCAAAAGCGACCGCCGACTGGACCAGCATTCCCTGTTCTCCGTATGCTTTTCCAAGCCTATATAGCGTTTCGGTCTGGAGCGGGTTCAAATCCAAAGATTTCTTGAAATAAGACACGGCCTGAGCGAAGTCTTTCTTTTTATAGTAAGCCTCGCCGAGTTTGGAATATGCGAGCGAGAAGTCGGGTTTATGCGTGATGGCGCGGTGGTAGGCGGCAATGGCGGCGTCGATGTCGCCGCGGACCATCGCGTTGTTGCCTTCCAGCAGATGGGCTATGAATTCTGTTCTGCCCTGCAACTCGTCCATTTTGTGCGACCGCCCGCCAGTTTCTGTTCTCTGAATGTAGTTGCCTGCATAATCTATATCATTATCCATATAAATTTCAATATCTAATAATATCCATAAAAAGCGGAGATTTTTGAGGTGTCCCTGCGGCGGCGCGCGCGGATATAAAAAAACGGGCCTTTCGGCCCGTTTTGGATTGCATAAAGTCGCGGCGGAGCCGCGTTTCGTCAGAAGGAGAAACCCTTCGGAAGCTTGCTCTTGGGCGTTCCTTGGGGAACCCATGAAAGGTCGGTTATCGTGTAGGTCGGGTTCTTCGTTCTGAAGATGGGGACGACTCTCATCCCTATAGAGGGTTCGCCGAGATGCAGATAGCTCATCAGAATAGTGGACGTTCCCTCGATTTTTACGTTGATGAATTTGATGGGTTTATCAAGGGTATTGAACGCGCCGCTTCTTTCGCAGACCATGTAGGTGTAAATGAAAGCGGTTTTTTTAGCGGCCGCAGTGAGATCGACGATCTTCATCTTTTTCAGGCAGTCCGGGCAGTAAATCCTAAAAGGAATGTACACCGAGCCTTTGTATTCGCAGTCCGGGTTTTCGCACTTGGTTCCCTTCAACACGCCTTTTGACAATCCTTCAAAGAACGGGGCTTCCGCGCCGTAGGAGTGAATGTACGTCATGTCGCGCGGATTAGTCACTCCGCAGAGCTTGCCCTGCTTGTTAAAGATGGGGGTGTTCGGGTAGGCGACATGAAATTCGCCTTTGAGTTTGTAGCGGTTGTTGTCTACTGATGCTTTGCCTCTGTTTTGTTCGTGTGCGCAGCTCATCAGGCTTTGCCTCCTTTCAACTGGTGTTTCGGGTCAACGAGGATGGTGGCGGTGACGTGAGAGCCGACGCCGGCGTGGCTGATTGCCAGACCGCGTTTCGCGCCTTTGACCTGAAGGTCTTTCCAGTCTTTTGGCTTGGTCTTGCCGAATGACTTCCAGCGTTTGGCGTCGCCGTGTACTTCGGCGTGTCTGCCCCAGATTTGAAGCATCAGCTCGCACACCTGCATCAGGCCGGTGGCGCCGACAGCGTGCATGCAGCCGATGAGGCCGCCAGAGGGGTTCGCCGGGAGTTTTCCGGGCTTGCCCGTTTTCGGATTGGTCACATAGCAGTCGCCGGATTCGACATAGGTGCGGCCTTCGCCATACGGCCTTATCCCCACGTCTTCGTAGCTCTGGATGTCGCTGATGGTGAAAGCGTCGTGCAGTTCAACAAGGTCGAGATCCTCGCACGGGTCGTAAACGCCGGCCATCCTGTACGCGTAGTAACAAGCCATGCGGGCGGCCAAGAAGCCGGTGAATCCCGGATACAGTTCTCCGCCGGGGAACCGCTTGTCGAGGTCTTTGTAAGTGTTCTTGGTTTCGTTGGGAAGCAGAGGTATTTCCATGTCTCTGCGGTCTGCGGGTCGCAGAGTGTGAGTTCCGGCGGCGACATAGACCAACAGCGGGTTCTTGCACATCTTGAACGCCGTTTTCTCGTCTGCCACGATGCAGCATGCGGAGCCGACGCTCATCAGGCAGGCGTCAAGAGCGCGTAGCGGATACGCAACCACCGGCGATTTGAGAACGTCTTCCACGGTGATTTTCATTCCGCCCTGAGCAAACGGGTTGTGGTACGCGTAGCCTCTGTTTTTGACCGCGATTTCGGCCATTGTTTTGCGGAAGGAGTCTTCTGATTTTCCATACACCTGCCAGTATTTCTGAGCCATAACCGCGTAATAGCCGGTGTAGATGTGGCCCAGCGGGGTTTCCCAGTCTTTGTCTGCGGCGCAGGAGATAAGGTGGTTTCCTTCGTCAGTCGGAACTTCGTCCATGCGTTCCCAGCCGAGAGCCAGCGCGCAGTCCGAATATCCTGAAGCGACTGCTTTGACTGCTTCCCACAAAGTGGAGCCGCCGGTGGCGCCGCCCGTTTTTACTCCGATATTCCCGAGCGGATCAAGCCCGAGCCTGTCGTGTATCACGGATTCGCCGAGCAACTGATCCCCGAAGTGATCCGCGAAATGCCCGTAATAGCATGTGTGGATATAGCTCTTCAATTCGGCGGGACTCATGTTTATCATCTCCGCCGCCATCGTCAGCGCTTCCACGCACAATTCCTCTGTCCTTTTCTCCGGAAACGCGCGCCGGAATTCGGACATACCGCCCGTCACCAGATACACCGGCCGCATCATTTTCGGAATCTTCAACTGCTGCTTGCTGAATTTAATCATCTATGCGCTCCTTTCATTTTTTTTGCGTCGAAAGAGTCTGTGTTCATTCCGTTCGCCGGAGGAACGAAAGCCATTATATCAAAACGCGCGTTATAGAAGCAAATAAAATATTCAGATTGCGAATCCGCTCGAATCGCTTGCGATTATCGAAGCATGGCTCTGCGGGCCGCGCGGATTTCGCGCCGTCCCGCTATTTAAAAAAGTCTTCTCATCATTCATAATATCGGAAGTTTAAATGTGGGAGCGTGGCGGAAATGATAGTGGCGAAATTCGGCGGCAGCTCGCTGGCTAACGCGGCGAACTTCAACATGGTGATGAACACAATCGAAAGCGACGACAGGCGGAAGATTATCGTGGTGTCCGCCCCCGGCGCAAGATTCAAGGGCGACACCAAGGTGACTGACCTCTTGATAAAGGCCGCCAAAGCGGTTCCCGGCTCTACCGAATCCAAGGGCTTCGTCGAAGACATCTGCGCGCGGCTGGCTGAGATAGCCGAAGGCGTCGGCGCCGGAACGCAATGCGTCTCCGGGGCGGAAGCCGATATCATGGGTCGTCTGGCGATGGACGCCTCGCAGAAGGAAATGCGCCTCGATGCGGTGAAGGCGTACGGCGAAGAGTGGTGCGCGAGGATAATGGCCGCCGCTTTCTCGGCGAGAGGCAAGAAAGCGAAGTTTATCGACCCGCGCGAGGCGGGCATGTCCGTCACCACCGAATACGGCAACGCCCGCCAGACAAACGGTTGCTATAAAAAATTGTCAAAGCTGGCCAACTACGACGGCATAACTGTAGTTCCCGGTTTCTACGGAGGAACCAGCAGAGGCTCCATCGCCACATTCAGCAGAGGCGGCTCAGACCTTTCCGGCTCAATCATCGCCGCCGCCGTCAAAGCCGAAGCTTATGAGAATTTCTCGGACGTGCCCGGAATCTGCGCCGCCGACCCCGGCATTGTTGACAATCCGCGCCTCATCTCCGAGCTTACTTTCAGAGAACTCCGCGAACTGACATATTCCGGTTTCTCCGTGTTCCACGACGAAGCCATTCGCCCGCTCGTAGAGCGCGCCCCGGACATCCCTATCCTCGTCAGACATTCCGACGGCAGGGACACTTTCACTAAAATCGTCAACGACAGGAAACAGGACGACAACTGCGTGGTCGGCATCGCGGCGGACACGAACTTTGTCAGCTTCAACGTTGAAAAGCACCTCATGAACCGCGAAATCGGCTATGGCCGCAAGCTGCTCCACATCATCGAGAAAAGGGGCCTATCATACGAACACACCCCTTCCAGCATCGACAGCATTTCGGTCGTCATCAGGCTCCCGAAGGAATACGATCCGAAAACAAAATCCATCAATCAAGAGATAGCGGCAGCCAACAAAGCGACGGTCGTCGGGTTGCTGGAAGACATCAAATCGAAATTGAACCCAGCCCCGGATATCGTTAAGGCCGACACCGGGCTGGCTATGATCGCCATAGTGGGAGAGGGCATGAAGGAAAGCGTCGGCACAGCAGCCAAAGCCACAGCAGCCTTCGCATCCGCTTCAGCCAACATCGAAATGATTTCTCAGGGCGCATCTGAAATAAGCATTGTCTTCGGCGTCATGGAAAACAGAGTCGGCGACGCCGTCCGCTCCCTGTACAAGACATTTTTCGCATAAAATATTTGCCTCTCACACCGAAACCCAATAAGCCCGGAGCAATCCCCTCCGGGCTTTTTTACACCAAATAAATAGTTCAAAAAGTTTGGGAAAAAGGGTTTGGGAAAGCAACCCTTTTCAAAGGTTTTTTTTCAATCTTTTTACCCATGAGCATTCATCTTCAGTTTGATTTTTCTTTCGTTCAGTGTAAAATGCCGAAATCTGGGCGAAGAAAAAGGGCGGGAAGGAACACAGCAAAGCGCGCCCGCCAAAACGCGAACTCGAATCCTCGGAGGCGACATGACGGAAAAACGCGGTTTCTGGGACAACAGAATCGTTTTCATCATGGCCGTGGTCGGCTCCGCCGTCGGGCTTGGCAATATATGGCGATTCCCTTATGTCTGTTACTCCAACGGCGGCGGCGCGTTCCTCATCCCATACATGGTTGCTTTGCTCACAGCAGGCGTGCCTCTTTTGATTTTAGAGTTCGGCCTCGGCCATAAAATGGGAAAATCAGCGCCCATGGCATTCGCCGAAATAAGGAAAAAGTACGAGTGGATAGGCTGGTTCGCCGTCCTGATAGGCCTCATGGTCATGACTTACTACGGCGTGGTCATGGGATGGTGTTTCAGCTACCTGTATTACTCGATAGATTTAGCGTGGGGCGCCGATTCAAACGCATTCTTCTTTAAAGATTTCCTGAATCTGTCAGGAGGCATAGGAGAAATCGGCGGAATAGTGCCGATAGTGTTATTGGGACTATTCCTGTGCTGGCTGTGCGTCTTCTTCTGCATTTTCAAAGGCGTGGAAACTGTCGGCAAAGTCGTCCTGCTCACAGTGCCCGTACCCATCGTATTGTTAGTCATATTCATCGTTCGGGGCGTCACGCTGCCCGGCGCGGTCGAAGGACTCAAATTCTTTCTCACCCCAGATTTTTCCGCTCTGGCAAATCCGAAAGTCTGGCTTGCCGCTTATGGTCAGGTGTTCTTCTCATTGAGCATCGGGTTCGGCGTGATGATAGCCTACGCCAGTTTTCTGCCGAAAGACAGCGACATCGTAAACAACGCGTTCATCAGCAGCTTCGCAGACGCGCTTATCAGTTTCATCGCAGGTCTGGCGGTCTTCTCCGCGCTCGGATATCTAGCCTTCTCCACAGGCAAACCCGTCACCGAAGTGGTGTCTAGCGGCCCCGGACTCGCCTTTGTCACATTCCCAGCCATTATCGGCATGTTGCCTTTCTGGGCAGCGGCGTTCGGCGTCCTCTTTTTCCTTCTCCTTCTCACTCTCGGCATAGACTCCGCCTTTTCTCTCGTCGAAGCCGGAGTGGCCGGCGCTATGGATAAATGGAAACACGCCCGCATCGTCGTCAACGCTGTCATTTCCTTCATCGCGTTCGCCGTCGGCGTCATCTACACCACACACGCGGGCCTGTACTGGCTGGACATCATAGATTACTACTTCACGCAATACGGACTTGCGGTGGTGGGCGTGCTGGAATGCCTCATCGTCGGTTACGTGTTCGGCGCAAAAAAACTCAGGGAACACGTAAACGCGACTTCCGATTTCAAAGTCGGCCCGTGGTGGGACATCTGCATAAAAATCATAACCCCCGCCGCGCTTACGGCCATGTTCATACAAACCCTGATACAGCTTGTGAAAAAGCCTTATGAAGGATATCCGGGGTGGGCGCAGTTCGCGGGCGGCTGGGGACTGCTGGCCCTCGTATTGATAATAGCAGTGGCGCTCTCGCTCGTCAGATCAAAAGAGACAGGGGAGGAATAACATGCCGGCCTCAGCATGGGCGATGCTTTGCGCCATGTCCGCCATTCTCGTCGGCGGGCTTGGATCTTTTATCTTCATCGCAATAAAAAATAAAAAATAATGAGTGTTCCTACAGGAGCGCTTGACTCGCGATTCGGCGTTTCAATGCTTTGTTCGGGCCGTCCTATTGAATGGCTTATCCGCAATCAAATTAAAGATGATGTTTATTTCAATTTCTGGTAGAATTGTGCAAAACGTATGCGAGGTGTAAATGTGGCCGGATATTGGAATAAAATTCTTGATATCGACCTGACAAAAAAAGAAATCCGCGAAATCGCGGTTCCTGACGATGATTATAAAGCGTTTGTGGGCGGTTCGGGGATGGGGGCAAAGCTGTTGTTCGAGCGGCTCAACCCGGCGCTTGACCCGCTGGATGCGGAGAATCCGCTGATAATCATGACCGGGCCTTTGACCGGCTCGACTTTCCCCGGCTCGGTCACGCGCTACTCTGTGGTGGGGAGGTCTCCTCTGACCGGGTTTTTCGGCGAGGCGAGCAACGGCGGGAATTTCGGCGTCACTCTAAAAAGATGCGGTTTCGACGGCTTGGTTATTGCCGGAGCTGCTTCCGGCCCGGTTTTGATCGAGATAACGGAGAATAAATGCGAGATAAAGGACGCGGCGGATTTGTGGGGCAGGGACACGTATGCGGTTCAAGATGAAATGGCGGCGCGCGCGGTGGCCGCAGGCGGAAAGAAGCCTGCCGTCATGTGCATCGGCCCGGCTGGCGAGAACCTTGTTAAGTTCGCAAACATTATGAACGGGGACGGCAACGCGGCGGGCCGTTGCGGGCTTGGCGCTGTCATGGGAAGCAAGAAGTTGAAGGCGATTTCCGCCTCCGGCAACCTGAGAGTGGCCTTTGCCGACCCTGAAGGGATGAAGACGACGAGGGCGAGAACGTCCGAGAAGATAAAGGAAAGCGTGGCGGTGCAGTCGATGAGCGCTTTCGGGACGGCCGGCTCGGTTGACCTCGGCTCGATGGTGGGCGACTTGCCGATCAAAAACTGGTCTCAGGGCACGTGGGACGAAGGCGCGGAGAAAATTAACGGCCCGACGATGGCGGACACCATCCTGACGAAGACAGCGGCGTGTTTCGGATGCCCTGTGGGCTGCAAACGAGTGGTGAAGATAGACGAGGGGCCGAACGCGATGCCGGAAGGAGCCGGGCCGGAGTATGAAACGGTCGGCATGTTCGGCTCCATGATGCTTGTGCCCGACCTTGAGCATATCGCCAAATGCAACGAGATTTGCAACAAGCTCGGCATGGACACGATATCCTGCGGCGGTTCGATAGCGTTTGTGATGGACGCGATGGAGCAGGGGATAATCACCGCCGAAGACACCGGCGGACTGGAGTTCAAGTGGGGCGGCGCCGAGCAGGTCAAAGCGGTTCTGCCGATGATTGCAAGCCGCGAAGGTTTCGGAGACCTGCTGGCTGAGGGAAGCCGCGAGATAGCCCGCAGGCTCGGCAAGGGCGGCGACCTTCTGGCTGAGGTCAAGGGCCTCGAAGCGCCCATGCACGACCCGCGCCCGTACTGGGGCATGGGTCTTAACTACGCTGTGGGCAACAGGGGCGCTTGCCACGTCAACACCGCCCAGATGTTCGCCGAACACGGTTTCGCGTTCTACCCGGAACTCGGCCTCAACGACGAGATGCCTCAGTATGAGACAGAGGGCAAGGCGTTCGCGAATATTCAGACTCAGAAACTCGGCGCTTTGCTAAACGCGTTCTGCACATGCCATTTTCCTTCCATTCCGTTCGACGAGCAGGACTATCTGGACATGGCAAACACCGCCACCGGGTTCGGATACACTCTGGACGCGCTTATGGAGGCGGGGGACAGGATTTGGCTGCTCAAGCGCGGCATAAACAACCTGCTGGGAGCCACAAGGGCGGACGACTATCTGCCGAAGAAATTCCTGACCCCGGTGGAAGACGGAGCCGCTGCGGGAATGGTTCCTGATATCGACGCAATGCTGGCCGATTTCTACAGGTTGAGGGACATCGACGAGCAGGGAAGGCCGTCCCGCGCCACGCTCGAAAAAATCGGACTTAACAACTTGGCGGACGCTCTGAAAGTATGACGCCGGAACGGCCGGGCGGCGCGTCAATATCAAACCAACGGCAATTCGCCTTTGAGGCGGGGAGGGGACAATATGGCTCTTTCAGAATACTTTCAGTTTCATGACAGGACGAAAGTGATATACGGGCCGGGGACGCTCGAAAGCGCCGGCGACGAAGCGCGCCTGCTCGGCGGCTCCAAAGCTCTTATCGTCACGGACGCTATCATTCGGAAACTCGGATACGTGGACACCGCGATAAACAGCCTGAAGTCGGCGGGCGTGGAAGTTGTCGCAATAATCGACGATGTGCCGCAGGATTCCGGGGCGCAGTATATCCAGAACATTTACGAAAAAGTGAAGGGGGCCGCGCCGGACGTCTGCGTCGGCATCGGCGGCGGCAGCGTCATCGACACGCTGAAGATGGTGGCGCTCCTTCTGAAAGAGGGCGGCGACCTGCTGGCGGACCATCAGGGCGCTTACGTTCAGGAACGCCCCGTCACTCCGATGCTCATTGTTCCCACGACGGCTGGAACGGGCAGCGAGATTACTTTCGCTGCTGTCATCAAAGACCATGAGGCCGGGATGAAACTCAGTTACGTCAGCCACTATTTCGGGCCGAACACGGCGATACTCGACCCGATGGTCACGCTGTCCATGCCGCCCAAGATAACCGCGTTCACGGGGATGGACGCCCTGACTCACGCTGTTGAGACGCTGGTCAGCACGGAAGCCAACCCGGTCACGGA
>JAKQBV010000467.1 GCA_029573925.1 bacterium | reverse complement strand
TTCGCGCCTGCCGCGTTTTGTCGATCTGTCCGAGGGAATGTCCGGCATTAAGACAAACTCAAATTTCAAAGCTCGCAGGCCCCCGCCGAGCCGTTTCGGGGGAGACTTTTTTCCCGCGACAAGTTCTCCCATACTCAGGACTAACCTCACAAGAGAAAAGAGACCGGTGAATTGGTCTCTGTCAAATCTCAGCGGCGGTGCGGTCGCTTCAGCCGGGTTCCAACCGGAAGTCTTCGAGCGCGGCGGCGGACTTTATCTCTCCCTCTACCTCGCCGAAGATATCTCGCAGTTTGAACGCGGCGTTGGTTTTCCGTCCGTCCGCCATGGGCACGATTATGAAATCGGTTGACCATGACTTGCCGTTCATCAAGCCCCCGATACTGGCGCGCGATCCCATGCAGTTCACCCCTAGGTGGGACGCTTTGAGGCTTATGAACGAATCGCCCCGAGCGACATAGGGGCGGATTAACTGCTTCGCAATCTGCCGGACCGCCTGTTCGAGTTCGTATGAATTCATGCGACGCTCCCTTCAAAGACATTCCAGCGCGTTCTGAAGCTCTTCAGAAGGCACATGGGCATAGATGGTGGTCGTCGAAATGTGGCGGTGGCCGAGACTCTGCTGAACGAGAGCGAGGTTGCCGGTGCGCTCAAGCAGACTGGTCGCAAACGTGTGGCGCAGACCGTGGACGGAGATATTCTTCTCGATTCCAGCGGCGACAAGCCATCCGTCGAACAACCGCTGCACCTGACGCACAGAAAGACGGAACCCCTGATTGCTGACGAACAAGGCGCGGGTCTCGACCGGCGTCTTCTTTCTGGCTTTCAGATATGGTTCGAGAGCGCGTCGTGCATGGACGTTCAGAAACCGCATTGCGGTGTGTCCGCCTTTGACCCGGATGGTGATGCGTCGCTCCGGCAGATTCACGTCGTCCGCGTCCAGCCCGACCAGTTCGGACACGCGAATGCCGGTGTTGAGAAAGAGGCTCATAATGGCAAAGTCCCGGAAGGCTTTCTTCCCCCTCGTATTCGAGATGGCCTTGAGCAGACTCTTTTTCTCGACATCCGTGAGAACGTCAGGCGCGGGGCGGCGGACATGCCGGATGCGAATGGCGGCGGCTGGATTGGCGGGGATGCGCCCGGATGCGGCGAGCCAGTTGAAGAATGACTTCAACGAGATCTTCACCTTGTTGACTGAACCTTCAGCTTTCGGCGAGCCGTCCGGCATGAGCGTCACCGGCTCGGACACGATAAACTCGTTGAGCATGTCCGCCGTGACTGTCGCAACCTCCGGGCATTGGAAACGGTCCGCAAGGAACCGCTCCAATTGCCCGAGGTCGCGCAGGTAGGAAGCGACGGTGTGCAACGAGCGGGCGTCGGCGCGCAGCTTGGTCTCGAACAGGTCAATCGCCCTGCGGGGCGTCAGGGGCGAGTTCGGTGTTGCCGGTGTCGTTTCCATTCTGTTCGCGTCCTTTCTTCATCTCCGATTTCGGAAGCGGGATGTCTTCGAGGTATCCCTTCTCATGCGCCCAGACAAGCATCATTCTGAGAACTCTTCTGTTCTGAGTCAGCGTAATTTCGCTTTTTAAGTTGCCGTTCGGCTTCTTGAGGAATGCGTCGGATTTGAAGAATGTCCCGATTGTTGCCGGGGTGAGTTTGCCGAGCGGTTTGTCCGAGCCAAAGTAATCGACAGCCGTCTGAAGGCAGCGGCCGTAAACTTCGACCGTGCGCTCGTTCTTGCCCTCGTCCGTCAGGTTCTTCAGATACGCGGGGACAGCTTTCTCAAACGTGATTTCTTTCGCTTTTTTCGCCATGATTATGGCCTCCTTTGTTTGTGAGAAATTTGACGATTCCTTCGAGCTGACCCGGAGCCAGCTGCGAGTAGAAATAAGACCGCGCGATAACGCGCCCGCGCCCGCCGGACTCATGCCGGAAACATTTCTTAATGCGTATGCTCTGCTTCTAGAACTTGAACCGGTATTCACTGGCCTGATAATGACCCCACCGGTCTGGATTGATTTCGAGACTTCTTCTGGTTTCGCGGGCGTTCACTATGGTGGGTTTAGGCAAGATAGTCACCTCCTCCCTTTCATTGCGTCGTTTTCCTGTCTCGCAGAATCGTCAATCAATAAAACGCAAATCTCGGTAGAGCGGATCGCAGGTGATCCAACTGACTCTTCCGTCCTGGTGGATCGGCCTGACCTCGACGCGGTCGGTCGGTTTCACGCCTCCTGCCTTCTCTATCTCTTTATCTGTCTTGAGATACAGATGCTCGTCCGGGTCGTTTGAACCCCGCGCTATCATGGCCGCAACGATTACGACCTTATTGAGATTTTGCTCTTTGCCCGTGTACCGCGCTTTTCGTCCTATGATTCTTTTCATATTTCACCTCTCACATCCGTTTTTCGCAGGTCAATTAAGGAGCAATCCACGCGGCATATCAAGCCAATATTTAAGAAAGATTTAAATACTACTCTGTCTCCGATTGACAATTTTATGCTGATATCAGCTTGACTTATTTGCGCCGATGTCGCCTACTGGTGAGGCCTTGGAAAGGCGCGCAAAACACAGGCGCTTACATTGGAAAGGAAAGGCACATGGAAGTGGATTACAGGGAAATGAAGATCGGCGTGGAGATAGAGCTCGTCAATCGCACCCGGATGCAGGTGGCACAAGCCATTAAAAGCGTTGTCGGCGGCGGGGAAATCGTGCGCGTTCCTTCGGCGGGACTCGACACGCATGAACTCATTGACGCCAGAGGCCGCATGTGGCGGGTTGTTTCGGACGCCTCTCTTATAAACGCGCCGCAGCATCTTCGCGCGGAAATCAACACGCCGATACTTTCGTTTGAAGATTTGCCTGAATTACAGGAAGTCGTTCGAGCGGCGCGGCGCGCCGGAGCGCGAGTGGACGATAAGACAGCGGTACATATCCACGTGTCGCATCCCGGTCTCAATGCGCGAGCCGCCGCCAACCTCGCGAGAATATTCTGCAAACACGAAGACCTTATATTCGCCGCATTCGGAGTAACCAAAGAGCGGATGGAGCGGTACGCGAAAAAGATGCGCGGCGAATTTGCGCAGAAGATCGCGGCGCGCAAACCGGGAGATATGAATGAACTCAACAAGTGGTGGTACGGCAGGTTCAACGCGACGCCGACTCGCCATCACGATAGCCGGTATGCCGCGTTAAATCTGAATGGCCTTCTCTATCGTGACGCTGTGGAATTTCGACTGTTTCAGTTCAAATCCAACCGCATACACGCAGGAGAACTCCGGGCATGGATTGTTTTCTGCATGGCTCTGACGGCGAAAGCGATAAACACAAAGGCCGCAAGCGCCAAGAAGCGGAAGTATGAGGCGGACTGCGGCAAGTTTGATTTCCGGGTGTTCATTAGCCACGGGCATGGACTGCGCGGCCCGGAACACCACAACGTGCGGATGCACCTGCTCGCGCGGCTTCATGGCGACAGCGCATGGAAGAATCCGGCGCGCCGACAGACTGCATAGGGAGCGTTGCGAGAAATGAAAATAACGTTGAAGGACGGAGAATCATTCGAGGCGCGCACATCCCTTGGCGTTGTCGAGAAAATGAAGGGTGCCTCGATGTTTACGGAATTCAAAACGGCGGAAGCCTACATGGAAATGGTGATTCGGAACGCATGGCGCTTTTTCGGAGTAGGCCTTGCTGTGTCTGGCAAAACCGAAAGCGAAAGAGCGAGGGCGCTGATAAATGAACTCGTTCGCAAAGAACTGGCGAGTAAGGAACGAAAATGAGAATAAGAGTGAAGTTCGGAAAGAATCTGTATTCAAACCAGTTCACCTGCTCGTTCTGTAGGCAGGAATTCGACGATGGCGGATTCTTTCTGAGAGTTGAGCACGAAGGTGCCATGGTTGATGTGCCTATATGCCCGACGTGTTTCGATTCCGGCGCTACCTTCGAGGGTTTAGTTGATCTATCGGCGCATGACGCGGCACATCCGATAGGACGCGCATGATTATGGAACGGAGGCGAGGAAATTGAGAGACCCGCGAAGGTAAATCATAGATTTCATAACCAATGCCAACGTATTCGAGGTCATGGGGCATTTCAAAAGGCACGGACTGCTGACCGGCGACGACATCCACTAGGCGGCGAATCTCTCCCGGTCTGAGTGGCTCAACACTATGAAAGAAAAGGCAGGCGTCGCAGGCTATGCGCCTGAATGCGACCATATAGACGAAGAGGGGGCTGAATGAAAAGAAAAAAACAGAAACAGCACAGCAGAAAAAGCGACCGCGACATTGAGCGATTTAACCCGCTCATCACAATCAATGAGCCGGGAGAATGCCTGTTCGCCATCGTGGATTTCTCGCTTCCCGGCACAAACCGCGTCAGGCGTGTAATTTCAAAGCGCACAAAAACAACGGGATTGATTACCGCTGTAATGTACGAGGGCGAGGTCGGGGCCGACAACACATGCTCGCGCAAGACCAACATAATGGAGATGAAAGAAGCGCCACCGGAGAATTTCTGGAAGGGGATCAACCTGTTGCGAAAACTGTACGAAGCGGCGGGGGGAATATCCGATGTCAGACTCTACGACGGAAAAACCATGAAAGAGGCGGCGGAACTGATGTCGCGCTTCAATCAGGCCAAAGTGTGGTTTTCGCCTCTGATGTGAAACGAAGTATTGAATGCAAAATAGTTTCAAACTTCAGGTTGAAAACATCGTATAATAGCGTTATCATATAATGGCAAGTGGCTACATAACTATAATAAGGGTTTCGTCATGGCGATAGAACAAAAAACATACAGAAAGCAGGCGGCGGTCTTCCGCAGAGAGGGCGGTGTGCTGAGGACGACCGAGGCCATCCGCGCTGGAATAGCGCCGCGCGACCTATACTCAATGCGAGATGAAGGCGTCGTTGAGTATCTGAGCCGCGGCATTTATCGGCTCTCCGCCATGACACCGCTTTCAAAACCCGACCTTGTTTCAGTGTCTTTGAGAGCGCCGCATGGAGTTGTATGTCTGATTTCAGCGCTCGCATTCTATGAACTAACCGCGCAGATACCCCACGAAGTCTATGTTGCCATTGACAGATTCACGCGTCCGCCGCGAGTGGATTATCCACCGGTGCGGGTTTTCAAATTCTCAGGAGAGGCTTTTACCGAGGGCGTGAAAACTCACAGAATAGACGGCTTTCAGGTAAAGATATACAATCCCGAAAAGACGATTGCCGACTGTTTCAAGTTCAGAAACAAAACCGGGAACGATACGGCAATTGAGGCTCTGAAACTTTACTGCGGGCGAAGACGGAAAGACATTGACGCTCTGATGCGCTATGCAGGCATATGCAGGGTTGACAAGATTATAAAACCCTATCTGGAGGCGCTGCTGTGACTAAGCGCGAAGTAAAAGATGTGGCGGCATCCGTCAGGCAGCGGCTTCAGAACAGGGCCAGAGAAACAGACAGACCGTTCAGTGAAATTCTTCAATATTACGCAATGGAGCGTTTTCTTTTTCGTTTATCCAAATCAGCGTATTCGAAGAAATTTGTCTTGAAGGGCGCGCTGATGCTTGCTGTGTGGGAGGCTCCGACATCCCGCCCCACGATGGATATCGATCTTCTCGGTCGCCTTGAAAACGATCTAGAAAATCATCGGCGC
>JAKQBV010000461.1 GCA_029573925.1 bacterium | reverse complement strand
CACGAGCGCGACATCACCCATTCGTCTGTGGAAAGGGTGATAATTCCGGATAGTTGCATACTGCTTCACTATATGCTGGTCAGGCTGAAACGCCTTCTGGACAAGCTGTTGGTGTATCCGGACGCAATGCTGGAGAACCTCAACAAGACCAGAGGCCTGATATTCTCCCAGAGGGTGATGCTGGCGCTGGTGGGCAAGGGAGCGACTAGGGAGCAGGCTTACCACATTGTGCAGCGCAACGCGATGAGGGTGTGGGCGGAGAAGGCGGAGTTTAAGTCGTTGCTGAAGGCGGACGCGGATGTCTCGAAGCTTCTGAAACCCGCCGAGTTGGAAGAGTGTTTTGAAGTGGAGTATTTCATAAGGCACGTGGACGAAATATACGAGAGATTTTTCCCGAAGAAGAAAGCGCGGGCGGGCAAGGCGAAGAAATAGCCCGCGCGGGGTAAAGACATGGGAAAAGGCGCTTTGATAAGAGAGACGCCGGGGATGCGAGTGTATCAGTCGGATGCGTCTCCCGACCGGTTCGCGGTCGAGTTCACGAACGACGCGGTGGAATGCGGGCCGGAAATGTCGCCCATGTTTCCGGGCAAAGGCGCGTTGAATATGAAGATTGCAGCCGCGCTCTTCAAGAGGCTTGAAGATTGCGGAGTGGCGACACATTTCGCGCGCGAGACGGGCGAGTCCGAGATGGAGACCATAGCGGCGCGGATAATCCCGGCCCGCGTGGCGGTGCGCAACATGGTTTCGGAGGAGTTCGCCGCCCGCACGCGTCTCGCCGCAGGCTCGATACTCCCGGTGACCATCATCGAGTTCAACGTGAAGATGGACGCGGTCAAGGAGTTTCAGCCGGGGATGCGCGCGCGCGTATACACGGAAGTGACGGACGGCGACGTTAAGACGATGAGAACGAGGGCGGCTCAAGTCAACAAGGCTCTGCGGTCGTTCCTTTACAGTAGAGGGATTGCTCTGGCGGATTATTATCTCGAATTCGGGAAGGACTCGAACGACTTTTTCCGCGTATGCGGGGCGCTCACGCCGGACACATGCTCGTTCTGGAGCAGGGACACGCTGGAGAAGCTGGACAAGGACAGATATCTGCGGCCGATGAGAGGCTCGGAGACAGCGGCAGGGAGCGTGTTGAAGTCGCTGACAGCGTAAGCCTGTCGGCCGGACGATATTTGAAATGACCGCCGAAGGCGGCGCGAGACGCGCCCGGCGGAAGCGCAGAATTTGAGGCCAAAGAAAAATGTCGATGCAAAGACCGCAACCACAACAGCAGAAACCGCAGCCGGTTTTGCCTTCGCTCGAAGAGAGCATGGAGCCGAAAGAAAGGCTGAACGCGTACCTGAGGTATCTGGCCGAGCACAACGGCTCTGACGTCCATTTCAAAGGGAACAGCCCGGTATTCTTCAGAATTGATGGAAGACTGCGGCCGGGCGACCCGCGCTCTGTTGTTCCTCCGCAACTTGTGGACGAGATGGCAAAGTCCATCATGAACGAGAGGCAGTTGCGCGAGTTCGTGGAGACGAACGAGTGCGACATGTCCTATAGCCTGCCGGGAGTGTCGAGGTTCCGGGTGAACGTGTTCAAGCAGAGCGGGCTTACCGGCGCGGTTCTGAGAACAATCCCTCTGAAGATACTGACCATAAAAGAGCTGGCGCTGCCGGACACGCTGGAAGAGCTTTCCGATCGACCGAAAGGGCTGATACTCGTCACCGGCCCGACGGGAAGCGGGAAGTCCACGACTCTCGCGGCGATGATCGACCACATAAATCAAACGCGGCGCGAGCACATCCTGACAATCGAAGACCCGATTGAATTTCTGCACAGGGACAAGAACTGCAGCGTCTGCCAGAGGGAGGTCGGGCAGGACACCAAGTCGTTCGACCGCGCGCTTCGGTCCGCTCTCCGAGAGGACCCGGACGTCATACTGGTCGGCGAACTTCGAACTCTGGAGACGATATCGATGGCTATCACAGCGGCTGAGACCGGGCATCTCGTGTTCGCCACGTTGCACACGACGGGCGCGGTTCAGACCATAAACAGGGTTATCGACGTCTTCCCCCCGCACCAGCAGCAGCAGATAAGGATGCAGCTTTCGGTGACGCTGCAGAGCGTGGTGTCTCAGACGCTTGTGCCTGCGGCGACGGGGAAAGGCCGCGTCGTCGCTCATGAAATTATGGTCATCAACTCGGCCATATCGAGTCTTATTCGAGAGAACAAGGTGTTCATGATTCATCAGGCTATTCAGGCCGGCAAGGAGCAGGGGATGCACACGCTGGACCAGCATTTGGCCGAACTGATGAAACGCCGGCTCGTAAAGTTCGAGGACGCGGTGTCCAAATGCCAGAACGTCCCTGAATTCTCCAAACTAGTGGGCAGAGGATAACAGCAGATGCATATAAGAGAGCTTCTGGATGTAATGCTCCAGTCGGACGCGTCCGACCTTCACATGAAAGTCGGCAATCACCCGATGTTGAGGATTGATGGAAAGATCGCCCTTCAAACGAATCTGGCGAAACTTACTCCCCAGACGATGGACGAGCTGATAAACAGCATGCTCGACGAGGAACACGCAAAGGAATACAGGGAAACGTGGGAGTCTGACTTTGCGTACGACTATCCGGGCAAGGCGAGGTTCCGCGTCAATGTTTTCCACCAGAGGGGAACGAAGGCCGCGGTGCTCCGAGTCATCCCGACAAAAGTTCGGTCTATAGAGGACTTGAGCCTGCCGCCGGTGGTGAAGAAGTTCTGCGAGCGCCCGCGCGGGCTTATACTTGTGACCGGCCCCACAGGGAGCGGCAAGTCCACCACGCTGGCGGCAATGATAGACCACATAAACGCGACCCGCGAAGAACACATAATAACAATCGAGGACCCGATAGAGTTCGTCCACCAGAACAAGAAGAGCTTAGTCAATCAGCGCGAGGTCGGACGGGACACCGGGTCGTTCTCCGCGGCGTTGAAGAGCGCGCTCAGGCAGGACCCTGACGTGGTGCTTATCGGCGAAATGAGAGACCTAGAGACCATCTCCACCGCAATCACCACCGCTGAGACGGGACACCTCGTTCTCGGCACGCTTCACACGACTGGAGCGGCCCAGACGGTCGACCGCATCATCGACGTTTTTCCTCCCGAACAGCAGTCGCAGATAAGGATGCAGGTGTCGCAGAACATCGAGGGGATAATCTCGCAGACGCTTGTCCGCAGGGCGGCAGGGCGCGGGCGCGTCGCCGCGTTCGAGATAATGGTTCCCACAGGGGCCTTGCGCAACCTCATTCGCGACGGAAAAACATACCAGCTCCCAGCCTCCATTCAAACGGGTAAGAACATAGGCATGCTCTCTCTGGAACAAGCCCTTTATGAGTTGATGAAGAAAAACATCATCACCAAAGAGGACGCGATGAACAAGTCTATGGACAGGGACTATCTGCTAGAGCTGATGACGGGCATACAGAAACAGCCGCAGAGAAGAACAACCTGAACGCGGCAGGCAAGGGCGACGGAACGCCTGCGCCGCGCCGGAGCGCGAACTCGATGGACAACCCGCAACGCGTCACAGTCGTCATCCCGAACTGGAACGGAGAAAGGTTTATCGATGAATGCCTCGCGGCGCTTGCGGGTCAGACAATGGGGCCGCAGCGGGTCGTGGTCGTCGACAACGCGTCGCGGGACGGCTCTCGCGAAATAATAAAAAACAATCATCCAGAAGTGGAATTGATAGAATCGAGCGCGAACGAGGGATTCGCGCGCGCGGTTAACAAAGGCATCCGCGCGGCGGACACCGAGTTCGTGGCGCTGCTGAACAACGACGCGGTTGCCGACCCGGATTGGCTCGAAAAAGCGGTCGCGGCGCTGGATTCGAATCCCGGATTTGATTCAGTAGCGTGCAAGATAGTTTTTTATGACGACCCGCAGACGATAGATTCAGCCGGAGACGAGTACACGCCATGGGGAGCTGTCTCCAACCGGGGGCACGGGAAGCG
>JAKQBV010000454.1 GCA_029573925.1 bacterium | reverse complement strand
GGCAAAGACGGCGCTCGACGGGGCGGTAACGTTCGCAGAAAGGCTTTCCGCTGCCGTTGAAGCTGCGCTGAACCGGGCCGGCAAGGCAGGAGACGCGCGGGGGCGCGCTTTTCTCTCGCAATCGCTGGCCGACTGCAGGGTTGCGCCGCTTCATCCCGCTCGTTCGTTCAGGCAGGCGGTTCAGTCGTTCTGGACTCTGAAGAACATTTCCGACCTCGCCATGCCGTTCAACGTTCACGCGCCGGGGCGTCTGGACCAAATCTTTCAGCCGTATTTCATAAGAGACATCGAGCGGGGCGAGATAAGCGGCGATGAGGCGCGAGAGATTCTGGAAGAGCTTTTCCTTAAAGTGATGAGCCACAACATGCGGCCGGGTTCCAGCCTGACGGCGGAGTTCACTCAAAGATACGAAGGCTCGGAGCCTGTGACTCTCGGCGGACTGACGAGAAGCGGCGAAGACGCGACGAACGAGCTTACTTACATAATGCTGGAAGCCGCCGAGCGCTCGAAGGCCTCTCTCAACTTCGTGGTCAGACTTCATCCCCGGTCTCCTGAAAAACTTTACCGAGAGACAGCCAAGATTCACTCAAGATGCGTTTCCAGCGTGTCGATGATGAACGACGAGATCTGTTTCGCGGCAATGGCAAAGAGCGGGTTTTCCGAGGAGGACGCGAATGACTACGCGATAACCGGGTGCGTTGACATGGCGGTCGCGGGCAGGACGGGAGGGGAAGGTTTCTCGTCGATACTGTTGTGCCGCGCGCTCGACATGGCGTTGCGCAATGGCGACACAAAGACTGCCGCGGGCGTTGTCAAGGGCGCGGGATTGCGGACGGGCGCGCCGGATTCGTTCAAATCATTCGAACAGTTGCTCGGCGCTTTTTTCGCTCAACTCGACAACGAAATCGCCAAGATCGCCGCCGCCGCCCGCGCTCGAGACGCCGTTTACTCCCGAATCCTGCCAGCTCCCAACATCTCTCTGTTCCTGAAAGGGACTCTCGACTCGATGAAAGACATGACGGAAGGCGGGGCGGACGGAGGCGTCGAGGGCGTTCTGCTCATGAGCAGCGTCGCCAACGTCACCGATTCTCTTTTCACCATTAAGAAGCTTGTGTTCGAGCGCAGGCTTTTTTCTCTTGAACGCCTGATTAGGGCGATTGACGACAACTTCAAGGGGCATCGGCGAGTGAGGACTGCTGTTCTGTCGCTTCCCGGCAAATGGGGCAATGGAAACCCGGAGTCGGACGACATAGCCCGGAGCGTGACAAACCATATATTCGGGGAACTGAAAAAACACAAAACATACAAGGGCGGTTTCCTTGCTCCTTTCATCAACAGCATGACGGCGCACACGATAGACGGCAGGATGTCGCTTGCCACGCCGGACGGACGCCGCGCCGGGATGCCTTTCGCCGCGAGTTGCAATCCGTACAATGTGGAGAAGAACGGCCCGACTGGCGTCCTGAAATCAATCGCCGCCATCGATTTCACGGAAGTCCTCGGATGCGCGGCGAACATCAGGCTTCATCCTTCGGCTATCGGTGAATCTGACGAGACGCGGGACAAATGGATTTCTCTCATTAAAACTTACTTTAAGCTCGGAGGAGAGCAGCTTCAACCCACAGTCGTTTCCGCCGAGACGCTGCGGCGCGCGCAGAAGAACCCCGGCGCGCACAGGGACATCATTGTGAAAGTCGGCGGATACAGCGCTTATTTCACCGAGCTTGGACGAGAGATTCAGAATGAGATTATCTCGCGCTCGGAACATTCGTGAGGCGGAGTTTAGCATGAAAGATTGCGGAGCGGAAACAAAAGGATTGATATTCGACATACAGAGGTACGCGCTCTACGACGGGCCGGGCATAAGGACGACGGTGTTCCTGAAGGGATGCCCGCTGAAGTGCGCGTGGTGTCACAACCCGGAATCACAGTCGGGGAGGGCGGAGGCGTCATATTTCGGCGAGAAGTGCGCCGCGTGCGGCGCGTGCGTGAAGGCTTGCGCGGCGGGCGCGCTCGCGATGAAAAAACGCGCCGTTGTCAGAGACCCGCGAAAGTGCTCTGCGTGCGGAGCCTGCGCGGCGGCCTGCGAAACCGGCGCTATGGAGATTATCGGCAGAATCGCCACAGTGGCGGAAATTGCCGACGCGGTCGAGGCGGACAGGCCGTTCTATGAGGAGTCCGGCGGCGGAGCCACTGTGTCGGGCGGCGAGCCGACCGCTCAACCGGATTTCCTGTTCGCCCTCTTAGAAGAATTCAGAAAAAGGGGCATTCACTCGGCTGTCGAAACCAGCGGCGCGTTCAACCACTCTCTGGTTTCTCGCCTCGCCGAGCTTGCCGACCTTATTCTCTTCGACATTAAACATTCCGATCCCGGCATTCTCAAGGAGCTTACAGGCGCGAACCTCGAAGTCGTTGAGAGGAACCTGTCAAATCTGATTCAATTAAAAGGAGAAAGCGGTTTGATAGCGCGCGTTCCTCTCATCCCCGGAGCCAACACGGACGAAGCAGCCATAGAAGGAATCGCCGTATTGCTGATGCGCAACGGATATCGCGGGCTGGTTCATCTTATGCCGTACAACAGCATGGCGGCTACGAAGTGGCTCAAGATAGGCAGAGGCGGGGAATACCGCAACTTCGGCGCGTTGGAAGAAGACGCGATTTCAAATATAGTGAACCAATTGCGCGAAGCGGGTTTCAAAACTTTCATTAACAGGTGACGCGAGGAGCGAAGGGGAAGTTTCGGCATGAATCGTCGCTTCGAATTGAATGGATATCGTTTTCGCATTTGATTTCTTGTGTCCTGCCGTTAAAATAAATATATATGCGCGGAGGGAAATAATGAAAACGGCATCGATTATCAGAATGTTAATAACTTCGGCGGCGATTGCGGTCGCGATAATGACAACGGGAGCGTCTGCGCTTGCCGAGACAGCCGCTGATCCCGGACAGTGCGTTCCCCCGACTGAAAGACCGAGGGGGGAGATTGTCCCCGGGGACAGAAACGCCGTTGTCGTCCAACCGAAAATGGAATTCTGCACCGAATTTCCTGAGAAGTGCAGACCGTGGACCGGAATGACAATTCCGTCGAAACCCAAAGAACAACAGGTGAAGAATTCCCCGTTGGTTTCCGAGCTGGACAAAGTTGAGCCTGAATCAAAGGAAGAAAAGCCCTCGGATTCTAAAAAAGATGAAAAGAAAGAGGCCAAAAAGGAAGACAAGTCGCAAGTGAAAAAGGACGCGGCAGCCGCGCCCAAACCTTTTAAGCAGGACCCCGAAATCACGAACTTCTGTTTTCTCAATCCGCACTATTGCAGGCCGGTGGAGCCGCCTGCGGGATATGTCCCTCCGGAAAAAACGCCGACCCCGATAGACCATATTCTCAACATCTGCAAACGCGACACAGAACAATGCCTTTGGCTCCCGGAAGAGAAGAAAGAAGAAAAACCAGCAGAAGAAGCTAAAAAAGACTGAATCCCTAAAAACGTTTGGACTTGTTTTCACCCAATTGCAGAAAACGAAAACTTTTTCTATTAGTTTTTTCGGGTTAAAACCTGTTTTTAACTTCGATTATCTGATAGGGGCGGGGTTGCGCGTAGACGCTGGTTTCGTTGCTGACGTATGTGATTTTGTTTTTATCCGAATCGATAATACGGGCTGAAACGGGGACGGGGAACCGGAGGGCAATCTGGTCCGGCAGCTTAGTGTCCGACAGCAGGTTCACGATATGGAAAATTGACGATGTTCCTTTTTTCCATTCGTGGACGTGTATGTATGCGGGGGACTCGATTACGACATCCGGGGGGAACGCTTTCAAAGCGTTTGAAACGGCGTCGTAGAGGATTTTCCAGTTTTTCGGCGGGGGGCACAGGGCGCTCATGGATTGAGAACAAAGGAAAGGAAAGGCAGGCAGTCCGGCCCTGCGGCTTAGTGGAACCCCCCCGAAAATGTCCGCTTCTCCAGATAGGCGGGCGAGAAGGGCGCGCCCCGCGCGGCCCTTGGACATGCGCTCCCAGCGGCTTAATTCAATATCCATGAATGAAGGGTCGATTTCAGAGGCGTCCGCGCCAGAAACGCATACCGGGATTCCTCCGTTGCAAATCAAACGCTTGCCATTGAAGAGGGAAACGAGGTCGAGTCCGGCGGCGTCTTCGAGCGCGGCGGGGGAGGGCGAGATGACGACTTGGACGCCCTCCAGCGCGCCGGGGTCTCCGATGCGCGACGAATCAATCGGCAGAACCGGAATCTGCGTTTCAGTCAGAGTGTGGAATATGCGAAAAAAAGATTGAACGAAAGAAGGCGAGGCTTCGACGGCTTTGAGATTGTACAGAACCGCGACTCTAGCCACAGGCGCTGCGTCTTCGAAAACGTCGGCATTCTTGTCGATGAAGTTGTAAATGGCGGCGAGCGCATCCCGCCTGTCCGCGAAAGCGGGGTCGGCGATGGAGCAACCGATGTTGTCGGAAGACGGATCGTCGCGGTATTCAGCGGCGCGGATTAAAGCCGAAGCGCCGCAGGCGGACGCGGCGGCGACTGTGGCGGCCGCCCTCTCGGCGGGAGCCGGGATGTCTGGCGAGGGGCCGAACGGATAGGCAAGCGAAGCGACGAGCGTTCCCCGCGAGCAAGCCTGCAGCGCGCGTATGCCCGGCGATTCGTAAAACAGTCCTTCGCGCCCGAATGTTATATATGAATGTCTTTCAACGCAGCAGATATCCGGTTTAGACAACGCCCACGCGGGGGCAAGCCCGAATAGCGGCAGAGAGGGCAGGTGGGCGATATGCGGCGCGACGACACCGAACAGCGCGGCGGGGTCGGCTGTTTTGACGGCGCACATTGTCGAATCCAGCGCGGAGGAGACCACGCCCGCCCGCCACTTGGAATAAATCGTGAAACGGTCGTCCGAGAGCGACGGTTTCGCCGGTATCGGAAAAGGTTTCGATCCGGATTCTTCGAGATGCCTCCTGAAAGCCGCGCGGCATGCCGGACAATGGCAACCCGCCGGGCCAGCCAAAGCGTCTCCGATGATAATCGGCGCGGAGCCGAAACAGGGAAAATCCATAAAAACGCCGGAAGCTCCCGCGGAGAGAGCCTCGGTCGCGTTGACTATCATAGCGTCAATCCATTCCTCGCAGACCCAGCACGAGAGAGAGCGGCGGCCCGCGCGCGAATACATAGCGTGTTTGCCATTGGGCAACCTCGCCGCCCATGGAGCGCTCTTGAAACCGTCCCGGCGCGCGTATGAGGAGGAAACGACAAGCGCTATCGTCTCGATTCCGGCGGCAGCCGCCGATTCAGCGAAAGCCGAAAAAGAATCCTTTTGCGCGCCATATGATTCCGGAGGCTGTCCGAGAAAATAAGGGTAAACCGCGAAGTTGAAGTTCGTTTCTGCCAGAGCCTCGACGCGGGCCGCGTCTCCGGCGAACGAAAACGCCGATTCATTAATGTTTTGAGGCGCAAATAGATTCTTCACGAATTCAAGACAACCGGGGCCGCCCGCGACATAAGCCGCGCGAAAACCGTCGAATGTCAATCCCGATCCGCACATCGTCTTTTTATTATACAGTTCGGCTCAACAATGCAAACCTGTTTTTAAATATCAGGGGTTGTTATGAAATGGTCGGAGGGCAACTTTTCATTTTTTTTGCGGATGTGCGCCAAACATCCTATAATATCGGGAACCGAAAGAGGGAATCGCGGAGGATATTTAAGATGACGGAAGGCGACATGAAGATAGGAATGCCGGCGGAATCCGGCGGCGGCAGGCTGGACAAAATCAAAGGCATTTATCTGATGTCTCTGAAAGGCTCATACGAGGCTATGGGCGAACAGATGTTCGACCTTTCGTCGGGCATAGTGGGCGACGCGATGATAGCGTACTACCGGAATCTACCGGAAAGGCTCATCGCGCACAGTTTCGCGGCGGACATATCGAAATCGCTGCCGCCGATGGTTGCAGGCGCGCTGTATTCCCTCTTCAATAGGTTTGCCTCCGACAAGGGCAACAGGTTCGACGGTTTTCTTAGGGCGTACGCGGCGAAAGCGGGAATACCGCCGCGCGAAGCCGCCAATTTTACTCTCTTCGCCGATTCGCTTCACTATCTTGCAGGCAGATCGTTCGCGCCAATGGCCATGCCGGGTTGTTCGGGATTCTTCGCGCGCGGAAGCGCGACCGCCGGGGGCCGTTGCATCGTAGGCAGGAACTTCGACTTTTTCGGACGCGGTCTCTGGGATAAACACCAAACGGTCCTAGTTCTCAATCCCGATGACGCGCAGTCTTATATATGGCTCGGAGCATTAGGGATTCCGTTCGGCGCGTTCGGCATAAACAGCGCCGGAATAGCCGTTCTGCCGTTCACCAACTTCACGAAGGATGTGACGGTGCGCGGGCGGCTGCTGTACCCGATGATAATCGAGATAATGGAGACGGCGCAGAGGTTGGACGACGTCGTGAACATAATATCGCGCGGCAAGCGGACGGTGGGGCTGTCGTTTCTGGTCGTCGACTCGCGCGCGCGCGAC
>JAKQBV010000437.1 GCA_029573925.1 bacterium | reverse complement strand
TCGCGTCTCATGTCGGACGACATTTCCTCTATCGATTCAAGAAACTCGAATATCTCCCCGCCTATCATCACGTTTTTCACAGGGTACGCTATCTCGCCGTTCTCTATCCAGAACCCTTGGTCGACCGTGCCGGATATCTGGCCAGTTACGGAGTGCGGAGATATCGACGCCATCAGGATAAAAAGCCCGCGCGACATCCCGGCGATAATCTCCGCCTCGGTTCGCGCGCCGGGAGCTGCGCTGATATTCGTCGCGGCTATTCCCACATCAGACGCATAGGAAGAGCGGTGCGCATGACCGTTGTTCGGCTCCCCAGCTTTATTTGCCGTATATGAATTGTGCAGATACTCCGTGAGAACGCCCGAATTGATGAGAGCAGCCTTTCGACGCGGAACCCCCTCGCCGTCCGCCGCGGAAGAGTATATGCCCGCCTCGAACAGCGGGTCTTCCACTACGGTCAGAGCGGCAGAGGCGATTTTTTCGCCCCGGCGTCCCGCAAGAAAAGAGCGTTTTCTTTGAATACTTTCCGCGTCCGCCGCGTCGATCACCCCGCGAACCAAATCAGAAGCCGCATGCGGCCCCAGCAGCGCCGGATATTTCCCGCCGGGAATTTTTCTCGCGCCGAGCAAAGACACCGCCCGCGTCGCCGCCTCGACCGCCACTTCCCGGGGCGGCTTCAAGTCCGTCAGACTCCTCCCCAGCGTGTAATCGTAATACGAGCCGACGTCGTCCCCCCGCTTCGCAACGCATACCACCGAAAGGCCGACGGAAGAATGCTCTTCCGCAACCGCGACGCCTCTTGAGTTGGCAAGAGCGCGTCTTGAGAACCCGGCTCCGGCGGAACATTTGACAACGATGTCGGGAAAAATCTCTTTCGCCGCTTCCACACATTCCAGACACCAGCCGACGACTCGCGACGGCTCGATTTCAGCGGTGTGCGAATCAAAAAGACCGCGCGGCTCTACAGCCCTTTCCGGTTCCGGCAACGCGACGAAATCCGGATCCGCCTCCGCCTCGCACGCCATCCTCACCGCCTCCGCGCCCGCCTCCCTCGCCTCTTCCGCGCTCAGCCCCGCGCACCTCGCGAAACCCACTCCCCCCCGGCATATCGCCCGCACGCTGAAACCGGATGAATACTCCACCTCGCACGCCTTCACAGTGTTCTTCTCTATCAGAGCCGACGCTTCCCGCGAATACACGGCCAGAGTGTCGCAATCGCCCGCGCCTTTTGCCGCCCGCGTCCCTTCCAGCGCCAACTCAAGCAATCCTTCCTTATTCATAACACCGCCTCCGCGCGTCCTAAACCGCCGCCCGCGCGCACATTATCAAATCGAATAATTATACCGCTTATCAATTATGATTTTCCATGAGGCCGCCGGGAAAACGTTTTTGCCACACTCGTCACAGTCAGCGCCATGCCAGACAATTCACAAGAAAATTCAAGATAACCCTGATGACTAATTATAACGCCTCACTTTTAACTTCGCCGCCACCTTATTAAACTTCCCCAAAATAAATGGTGACTGTCCCTAGTTTCCCCATAATTGGGAAACGAAGACAAAACGCTTCGGAACTGCTACCAGGAGTGCACCGTGTTGTGTCTCTTTTGAAACGATGGTTAATGGGAACACATCAGGGTGCGGTCAGTCATGCGCATTTGGATTATTACCTCGATGAAT